>PIXW01000180.1 GCA_003601535.1 ANME-2 cluster archaeon | reverse complement strand
CTGGATCAATACCTGAGCATCGTTGATGCAGACTAACAATGCGGGGGTTGCCCAGCCAGGTCAAAGGCGATAGGTTCAGGGCCTATTCTCGCAGGAGTTCGTGGGTTCGAATCCCACCCCCCGCATCATTCCTGTTCTCGTCTGATCTCCTCAATTCTGTCAGTCAGGCGTTCAACAAGTCCTTCCTGCACCGTGCCACCGTAATAATCGATCCTTGCAGCGATCACCAGTTTTGAGGCGAATGCCCGTGCAATTCTGCCGCGCAACCGGTAGGGCGATGCATGGATGCAGGGGTGCTGATAGATTGCGCCATGCTTTGGCGGGGACGCTCCACGCAGATGGCGAAACATCGCCCTGCTTGCGCCAAGAACCTGCACACGGCTCGCAGGCATCATGCATAATTTTTCAAGCCCGCCTGCTATACTGATCAATCGTGCAGCAAGCAGCGGACCTGCGAGATTTGTGAGATTGGGAGCAATTTTGATCATCTCATCCTGAATATGATCGGTAAGCATTCTTTTACTATCATATAAAAGAATAAGATTCTGTGCAAGGTTGCGCATCACATCAGGGATATCCTGCTCTTCCATGATTCGTCTGGCAGGTTCCTCTGATGGCGGACTCGATCGATAGAGAGAATACCATTCGGACAACCGCTCTGATAGCAGATTCAGAATGTTGTTCAGATCATCGAGCGCTCTTACTGCATGAACGACTTCATCATCCCGCTGTGCAGATAACAAAATATCTTCTCTTGCAAGTCTGAGGGTTATTTCATGCAGCAGGGATCGGTACTCATCTTCAGAACCAGCAAGACCTTCTTTGAACAGCCATGCACGGAGGTTTGTTACCGGATTTTTTGAATCCAGTAACATGGAAACGATCGTATCGACCATTCAATCCTTGATCACGACCGGTTCTGTTGCTTCGCGTGTAAACATGATCGGCAGGATGTTTAGTACCGCCAGCAGATCGCCTTCTTTGATCTCACCTGTCTCCTGCCCGAGAATGTATGCGATCTCGATGCATCGATCGGTTTCGACAGGCGCAAGCCCGGTTCCGGATGCAACACGTACCACCGATGCAAGTGCATGTGGTGTGAATACGCATGGGAGGGCGAGCAAATCCCTCTGGAGTTTGATCTCCTTGATTCTGATCTTCTCAAACGCTCCCTTTGCTATCGTCATGTCCTCATCCGCGACAACCATCTCCCATTTGGCGCGGGTTGCTATCGTAAACTCGTAAGGTGCTGCTTTTACCTTGATCCGTTTCAGTCCATGTTCTGTTGGGGAAACAATATTTATGGTTTGGGATGCCATGTCTTCACTATATGAACCATCAGGATATATAATTTATCCCAGTTTCATCTGGATCGAGTCAGGTCTCATGCCCACGAGTGGATACAGCCGGGCATCATCGCTCAGCACATGGTGTATATGATCAGGAGGCGCGTCGAGCGAGATCTCTTTTGTCATGCCGTATCTTCCGCGGTTTACAACGATGGCGTTCACGATTCCGAGCATATCGAGTTCGGTTATGAGTTCGGTGATACGCCGCTGTGTCAGCACATCGAGATCGATCATACTGCATATACGCTTATAGATTCGATAAACCTCTCCGGTAGACATAATCCGCTTGCCAGATCCTCTGATCAGTTCCTGAGATCTGTCAAGCAGAACGATACTGTACAGAACCAACTTTGACTGGGTCGGAAGCGTTCTTATGACCTCTGCAAAACGATCAGACTCAATCTTGGACTGAGCTCTTCGAACATGGATCTCCTGCACCTTCTTTGATCGATCACGTTCAGCGAGTTCTGACGATATCCGGAGCAGATCGAGGGCTTTGCGCGCATCACCATGCTCTCGCGCTGCAAGGGCGGCGCATAGCGAGATTACATTGTCGTCGAGTATTCCGCTGCCAAACGCCATCTCAGCACGCTGCCGCAGGATATCTGATAGTTGATCAGCGTTGTACGGTGGGAAAACGAGTTCTTCTTCTCCAAGAGAACTCCTGACTCTCGGATCAAGGAATTCTGTGAACTTCAGATCATTCGAGATGCCTACGAGACTGACCTTGGCATGCTCAAGTGTGGAATTGATCCTTGATAAATTGTACAGCACATCATCGCCTTTTTTTGTCAGTTTATCGATCTCATCGAGCAGGATGATCGCAACCCGCTCCTTACAATCGAGTGCCTTCTTAAATTCAGTATATACCTGATCAGTGGGCCAGCCAGTCATCGGAACCTTCTTACCGAAATGCCGTGCAAGATTGGCGAGCAGCCGGTACTGGGTGTCGATGACCTCACAGTTGGTATATACAATCTGACAGGGAATCCCACGCTCTGCGCCCACCTTCTCGATCTCATTTCCAACGTGCGTTGTAACCGCTGTCTTACCGGTTCCGGTCTTCCCGTAAATCAGGATGTTCGAGGGCGTATCCCCACGCAAAGCCACGATTAAGATCTTGATGAGAGCATCTACCTCTTTATCCCGATGTGGAAGATAATCCGGGATATATGTGGAACGAAGCACATCTCTGTTCTTAAATATCGATTTCGATTCCAGTAATTCATTGATAGCTTCTGCTATGGGCGTATTTCTCAATAATATCCCTCCATGCCGAAAGGTTAGTTCCTCATCTTTAGATACGCCTTATTAAGGATTGCGGATACGTGATTTTATATTAACAAAGTGAAAACTAAGGCGAGAGCCGTCTTCGGTCACGGGGGAACAACACCACCTCACGGATATTTTCGACATGCAGCATGGTCATGATCAACCGCTCTGTTCCAAGCCCCCATCCTGCATGAGGGGGCATTCCATACCTGAATGCTTTCAGATAAAAATCAAAACCGTCCGGATCAAGTCCGCATGCCTCAATCCTCTGGCGCAGCAGATGGTACGAATGGATGCGCTGTGAGCCTGACGCGAGTTCCATGCGCGGATGCATAAGATCAAATGATCTGCTGTACGCCTGATCATTCTCGTACGGATGGGTATAGTACGGCTTGGTGTCGGTGGGCCAATCGATGATGAAATAATGCTCACCGACCGCGTTTCCGATCGCGCGCTCAACAGCAGTGCCAAAGTCCTCACCCCATTCTGTGGAATACCCCTGCTGGGTAGCGATATCGAGCGCGTCGTCATAAGTCAGCCGTTTGAATGGTAACTCAGGTATGACAGGTTCAACACCGAGATCCCGCAGTTGTGGCGCACAGGAATGGGACACATGCACATACACCTCATGGATCAACCGTTCAAGAATATCCATCACATCGAACTGATCCACGAAACTCGCCTCGATATCGATCGAAGTAGCCTCATTTAAGTGTCGCAGGGTGTCATGCTCCTCTGCGCGGAAGATTGCACCGATTTCGTACACCCGATCAAAGCCTGCCGCCATCATGATCTGTTTATATAATTGTGGGCTCTGGTTCAAGAAAGCCTCTCTGTTGAAGTATGTAATCGGAAACAACGCCGTGCCGCCTTCGGTTGCAGCTGCAACCACCTTTGGCGTATGAATCTCGAGGAATCCCTCACTCTCAAGAAAGTTACGCACCGCTTGTAATACATGGTGCCGGATCACGAATATGGCAAGGCTTCTTCTCTGTCTCAGATCCATGAATCTCGAATCAAGGCGTGTATCGATGTCTGCGCCGACTTTACCTGTGATGTCCATCGGTAGAGGAGAATCAGATTCTGCAAGCACGTTCAGAGTTTGCGGGATGATCTCGTAACCGTTCGGGGCTTTTTCTTCCTCCTTTACAATCCCCTCAATCAGAATCACAGACTCCCTGCTCAGTCTTCTCGCGGAATCGAAGAGTGCCGGATCGGTCTTCTTCTTGACCATGGTAATCTGCATGAATCCGCTCCGATCCCTGAGTACAAGGAAATAGATTCCTCCAAGATCGCGCATTTCATGTATCCAGCCCGCAACCGTGACCAGGTCTCCGTTCATCTCAGGTGTGATATCAGATGCATAATGTGTCCGCATTACGTCCATAATGGATGTAGATGCAAGCGTATCGTTGTTATATGTTTTGGTATGTGCAAGAACACCATTTCGAAACAAAAGAATCGCCATTCCGATCAATTCACACTCTGCACGATCGGAAGGACCCGCTCCGGAACCTCTGATTCCCGCACCCGGTATTCCCGCTGCGTTCGATTACCACGCCGTTCGAGTATGCCGCGATTGTACATCCTTGCAAGATATGTTGAGACTGTACTCAGATTGATAGGGTCATAGACACGTCCGTAAT
>PIXW01000179.1 GCA_003601535.1 ANME-2 cluster archaeon | reverse complement strand
TCTTGAAGAACGCGACATACACGACCGGGAAGAAGTATGCGGCATTCAGAACCGCACTCACAAGAAGAACTGCGATCAAGATCATGCTGTGCATTTCAGCAGCTCCAAGGAGCAGGAACCACTTGGTGACGTACCCACCAGCAGGCGGCATCCCGATCATACCGAGTGCGCCCACGGTAAACGCGAGCATCGTGATCGGCATCTGGCGTCCAATCCCGTTCATATCGCTGATGTTCTCCTTCTTTGCGGTAACGATCAACGCGCCAGCACACATAAACAGCGTGATCTTCATGAACGCGTGGTATGGTATGTGAAGCATCCCGCCTGTGATTCCGTGTGGGGTTATGAGCACCGCTCCAAGCAGGATGTATGATAACTGGCTCACAGTCGAGTACGCAAGCCTCTTTTTGAGATTGTCCTGCATCAGCGCATAGATCGAGGCAAGGATGATCGTTATCGAGACGAAATACGCCATGTACAGCCATAGACCGCTCTCTCGCATCAGATCGACCCCGAAGACATAGAGGATGATCCTGACCGCTGTAAATACGCCTGCCTTCACCACAGCAACCGCATGCAAGAGAGCACTCACAGGCGTCGGGGCGATCATCGCGGCAGGAAGCCACGCATGAAGCGGCATGAATGCGGCTTTAGCGCATCCGATCATGAACGTGATAAAGAGGACTGCGAGCGCCGTCTTTGAGAAGACGTCCATGCCTGCGATACCTCCGAATGCAAACTCTGTTGTTCCTGTTTCGTGGTAGACGACAAGGATCGAAAATAGGAGTGCAACACCAGCGATCATCAGATATGTCAGATACTTCCTTCCGGAACTGATCGCCTCAGGTGTCTCGATATGCGCAACAAGCGGGTATGTCGAGATCGTGAGGAGCTCGTAGAATAAAAATAGCGTTATAAGATTCGCTGAGAACGCAATTCCGACTGCTGATGAGAGTGCTATCGCAAAGCAGAAGTAGTACCGGGTCTGCGCATGTTCGTTTAGCGACCGCATGTACCCTACCGAGTACGATGAGACCAGTATCCACAAAAACGATGATGTGATCGCAAAGAGTATTCCGAATGCATCGACCTTGAATGCGATCGGAAGATCAGGGAGCATCTCGATTACCGTATACGTAACGATCTTGCCATCGAGTATCAGCGGCAAGATCGAGATCACGAGCCCGAACTTGATTGCCGCCGCAGCAAACGTCCAGCCCTCTCTCAGGTTTGGGTATCTGCCGGATGCAAGGATCAGAACCGATGCGATCATCGATACGAGCACTGCGAGCAGGGGTATTATTGAATGAATTTCTGTAACCATTTATCTCACCTCAAGCTCACGGCATCGCTCCTATTCCAAGCAGTGCTTCTGATAGCGGTTCAAGCACGTAGTGCACAGGATAGTACGCAAATAATCCGAAGAATACGCATAGCGCGGCAAGGATTACCATCGGTACGAGCATCGAGAGCGGCGCCTCATCCCTCTGCAGATGCTCGATCTCATGCGGATGTCCGAACCAGATGTTGTCAAAGACCCGCCAGAAATAGGCAAGATTGAGCAGGCTCGATACGAGGATGATGACTACGAAGAGCCACTGACCTGCATCTATCGATCCAAGCGCGAGATACCACTTGCTTGTGAAACCAACGGTTCCTGGAACCCCGATCATCGAGAGCCCTGCGATCAGAAATACGGTTGTGGTTACAGGCATCTTCCTGCCGAGCCCCTGGAACTGATACAGGTTTCTGATTCCGGTTCGATAAAATATTGCGCCGGCGACCAGAAAGAGCGCACACTTCATGAGCGCGTGGTTCAGTATATGCAGAAGCCCGCCCTGCATTCCGATCGCGTTTGCAAGACCTACGCCAAGGAGGATGTATCCGATCTGGCTGATACTCGAGTATGCCAGCATCCGTTTAATGTCGCTCTGCGCTATCGCAAAGACAGATCCCATGATGATCGCAAGAGCTGCAGCCCATGAGAGGATCTCTGTCATTCTGGTCATATCGATCACAAAGACCGGAGTAAAGACACTGAACATGAACCTGATCATCGCATAGACACCGACCTTGGTCATCAGTCCTGCGATGAGTGCGCTTCCTGTTGATGGTGCATGAGTGTACGCATCAGGAAGCCATGCATGCAACGGAAAGAGACCGACCTTGATGCTGAAGCCCACCATGAAGAATGCAAGCGCTGCAAGGACGACCTTGCTTTCGTAGATGTTCGGTATAAGACGGTGCATATCAGCCATGTTCAGCGTGCCTGTGACCGCGTAGAGGTAACCGATTCCAAGGAGGATGAACGATGCTGCGACGGTTCCCATGATCAGATAGTTGAAGCTTGCAACGAGCGCATCTCCGCGGTCACCCATCGAGATGAGTGAATAAGCGGTCAGCGACGAAATCTCAAGAAATACATAGAAGTTGAAGATGTCACCAGTGATTGTGATCCCCATCAGTCCGGTTATCAGCAGCATAAATACGGTATAGAACTGGGTTGTCTTGCCAGGAACTTCCTTTTTAACGCTTTCTTTCGAGTATATCGAGACCATGAACCCGATGAATGCGATTATCAGGCAGACAAAACCATTCAGTAAGTCGATCACGTATTCGATGCCGAACGGTGGGTTCCAGCCACCGAGATGATAATGGATCGTGCCGGTGGTAATCACGGTTACAAGGTTACTCGATGTTGTGAGGAGAATCACAAACGTTGCAAGCATCACCCAGTACCACGGAAGTCTGCGATCAATCAATCCGACGATCGGCGTCAGAAAGCCAGCCATCAGCGGAAGAACGACTGTTAGAACCGGAAGGTTGTTTGTGATGATCTCAAATCCAGCCATTCACTCTTCGCCTCCTTTTTGCCTCGCATACTCTGAAAACTCCGGCTGCAAACTCTTTCTTGCCGCAAGGATCACATCCTCCTCGATCGATCCGTACTCCCGATATATCCTGATGATTAATGCCAGCGCAACAGCGGTGGTACTGACCGAGACCACGATCGCGGTCAGTATCAGGCAGTGCGGGACCGGGTTGGTGTAAATAACATCTTCATGCCCCTCCCAGATGATCGGGGCGGTGCCGCCGGTAATATCTGCAAGCGAGATGTAGAAGAGAAAGATTGCAGTCTGGAAGATGTTTGCTCCGATGATCTTCTTGATGAGATTCTTCTTTGCGATCATCGCATAGAATCCAATCATCATCAGCGCCGTATATATCCAGTAATTGTACTCGGCGTGGACGATATCAATTATTCCAGTCACTCTTTATGCCTCCCTGTATGTAGAAATAGGCAGCTCTGCAGGCAGTTCTTCCTCTTCTGATTCGGGTGGCGAGACATCGAAGAATAGCGAGATCATCACAGCCGATACCGTGATGCCGATCCCGATCTCCACTGCGTCGATCAGGAGTGCAGAAACCTCAGCAGGATCATCCGGCAGGAGCGGGACCATACCGTACTGGAGGAACTTTCCTCCGAAGAAGAGGCACAGGAGTCCTGTTCCCGCGTAGATGGTTAATCCCGTGCTTGCAAGAATCTTGTCGAGAGTATCAGGCATCCTCTCTTTTCCTTTGGCGATGCCGTAGATCATCGCATATAGAATGATGGCTGCCCCAAAGATGACGCCGCCCTGAAAACCGCCACCAGGTCCGCCCGAGCCATGCATGATCACATATAGCGCAAATAGTTCGATGAACGGAACCATGATCCGTACAATCGTCCTGACAATCACGCTCTCCTGAATCCTGCTCATGTTTCACGCCTCCGCAACAGCAGCATAACCGCCACTCCAGCGGTGAAGATCACGGTCGTCTCACCGAGCGTATCATAACCTCTGTAATTGGCAAGGAGAGCCGTCACCATGTTCGGAACCCCTGATTCGACCTCAGTGCCTGCGATGTACCGCTGCGTCACTCTGTTCTGGTACATATCCGTAGTGGAATCTCCGAACGGTGGCAGGTCCTGCCCCGCGTAGACGAGCATCGCGCCAGCAAGAAGCACCACAAAGAGTGCGAGTGTCTTCAATCCTCACTCCTCCCTTCGGTTCTTGCAAGCGTTGCAATGAAGAGAACGGTTGTGATTCCGGCGCCGACAGAGGCTTCTGTGAATCCGACATCGACCGAGTGCATCTCGACCCAGACGATCGCCATTATAAGGCTGTATCCGGACAGGATGACAACCGCCGAGAGCAGGTCTTTTATCGTGATTGCCGCGATCGCGCCGATTACAAGGAAGAGCATCATTGTGATGTCAAGTATCCAGATCATGAGGTCTCGCCTCCGTCTTCGTCGTCTCCTTCACCCCTGCCGGTATCCAGCCACGCAATCGTTTCATCCGGTTTTCTCCATGGTTCGAGTCCTACATCATAAGCTGCTTTTGCTATCGCGTGAGTCGAGGTCGGATTCGCAAGGAGGATGAACATGATCAAAAAGAGCATCTTCACACCGACTAAGAGCGCATTCTTGAGCGGACCCTCGCATACGCCTGTATACGCAACTTCGTAGATGATCAGCGCAACAAGCATCAGCCCCTCGCCGAGCGTGTCACACTTGCCTGTGGCGTGCATCCTCGAGTAAAAATCCGGAAATCGTGCGAACCCGATCGTTCCTGACAGCATGAAGAATACGCCTATTGTCAGCAACAGTACCACAATCAGGTTTATTAGTGTATCGTAGATCATTTATTCCTCCTCCTTTAATACCTCGTCGCTGCTATCGTCATAATGAAGTTGAGAATCGCATAAACAAGTGCGATATCAAAAAAATCCGGTCGTCCATATATGAATCCGATAAGTACCAGAAGCACGATCGTCTTGGTACCAATCACGTTCACAGCGACGATCCGGTTGAAGATTCCGGGCCCCTCGATGCCGCGGTAGAGCGAAACTAAGCTTGCCATGACGATCAGGACTGCCATCACCAGAAAGACATTCTGCATATCGATTATTCCGAAGAGTTCCGCACCCGTCATCTATCAGTCCTCCATAAAGACGTGAGCGACCTTGCGCTCCATCGTCCCCTCCAGAAGATCGTCTGCGGGTTCTTTTGCGATGGCATGCACATAGAAGACATCATCCACGATGTCGATTGTGACGGTGCCAGGTGTGAGCGTTATCGAGTTTGCAAGCGTGGTACGCGCAACCTCACTCTTGAGAATCGTCCTGAACGTTACAACCCGCGGATCTATCGGCATACTCGGCGATAACGCCCGCTTTGCAACATCGATGTTTGCAATAACGATCTGATAAATGAGCCACGGAAGGTAGGCGATGAACCGCAGAACCTTCGTCAACCGGTGATTTCCAGTGTCTGTAAATAGTAGATCGTGTGATGCATAAGCCACTATGCCCGAACACACGACACCTGCTCCAAGATGGAATGTATCGAAGTGTCCGGATAGCAGTATCCAGAAAGCAAACATGATGAGGTATGTTATGATAAAATTTTTCGTGTTCATGTTAACTATTTCCTTGCTGATTCTCTCTTGAGAGACGTCTGTTTCTCGATTGATACCTTCTACGCACATCGATATATATCCTGTTAGCACTAAGCATCTTCATAGTGTGCCGATATCGACACGATGATGGGTGAGATACCCACTCTGATGCATCAGGTGGGCAATATCTGACGTTCACGGCACATCATCACCAACAGGAGTACCCAAAAGTTTAATATGTCCAGATGTCCACGAAACAGTTGATATACACCACGTCCGTCCGGTATTTAGAGAAGCAATGGTCATGCACATCTGTCATTATTGCATCGTGAGACGGTTAGATGAGTAGGTGTTACAGCACAACGAAAATTTATACAGGGAGGCATTAAAGATGGCACGAATGAAGAAAGTATCTATGAAGGATGTGAGGCCTGAAAAGGTTGCCGCATTGGAAAAGCGAATCAGGGAGATATATGCAGAGTACCGGCATCTTTTACCGAGTGACTACCGGTGGGAGGATGAAAGTTCCCGCTGGAATGAACTGGTCTACTGCATATTTGCAGAACTCACAGGGCATAACTACAGGGATGCACGCAGGCTAGCAAACTATATTGCAGACCTGAACCTGCTTAATGTCGATGATCTGGCGAAAATCCCGATAATGGATGATGGCATGGTGAATCCTGATAATTCACGCATACGGACCATAACCGATATTCTCAGATCGAATGGCATCAGCGAGGATGACGTTAAAAGGTCGCTTTCTGCAATCTGTAAGGTAGCACAGTCTATCTCTGATAACTATGACGGCAAGATACAGAAATTCCTCCGCAAGTACGGCGAAGAGATCGTCAATGAGTTCGACTCGCACGTCTCGTTTTCAGAGGTGAGTAAGGGCACCCAGTCGCGAATCATTGTGAAATGGATTCAGAACACACTGTGTATGCCTCTTGCATTCTCAAACGTATATACAGCCAGGTTCTGTGAAAAGGAGGATATCAACTACAATGAACTTGCAGCGGCAGCGGACAATATCGGACTCAATGGTGCGGTCCTTGATGACCTGCTCGAGGTATACATCGTTGACATAGAAGGAAAGCAAAGATAATTCTGATAACAGCAGTAAATAGAATAAATAGAGCAGGGGGCCAGGAAATCGTTTATGATTCCCTGGTTCCCTGCTCATGCCACTTGTTTAACAGCAAGAACAGAACTGTGAACCTTTCTGGCGATTGTTTCCGGTGCGGTTTTGTGCATAAACCTTTTGAGGACACTCTCGCTCTTCGAACCCATAACAAAAAGGTCAAAACGCTGTTGTCTGGTAAGTCTTGCTATCTCATCATCGGTTTTACCGACCAGTACTTCTGACTTTGCAGCCAATCCTCGGTCACGTGCAACATCAGCAACTGCATCTGCAAGTGCTTGCCCTCTTGCCATCCGGTTCTCCTTCATCCTGGAGAGCAGGGTATCTGGAGTCTTCACGGTCTCACCAAGCCTTCTGCGTGCTCTTCCTGTCGATGATGGAAGGGCAGCCTCTGGCAGGTAAACGACCCGTTCCTTCACAAGACCTTCCTCGAGATCCACCACCTGAACCGCAGTCAGTTCTGCGCCGTATCCATCAGCAATCTTTGCAGCACAATCTGCGATATTCACCGGACTCTCTGCCGAGACAAGAATCTTCTTGTAATCGCCTGTGTTATGATCCAGGTCTTTTACGAGTAAGACATTGTACTTTGAGAGATTGAGGAGACCTGCTGCACGGTCACTGAGTCCCTGTCCTGTCGTGACGCCGCCACGTGTGCCTGTTATCAGCATATTCGGATTGATCTCATGTGCGATCTTCAGGATGTCCTTGGGCCGGTCACCAACTGCTTTCTGTCTCACATCGCTTATCTCGACACCATGATCCGCTGCCATGTCACTGATTCTTGTAAGTTTATCCTGAAACAGATGTCTTGCGGCTTCGGTTTTCCTGTAGGAGTCGAACCAGCGTGTGTTTCGTATCTCGGTTGCCACGAGCTGAGCATCCATATGTTTAGCTATGGATATGGCATGTCTGGCTGTAGCATCCGAATCATCTGCACTGTCAACCAGTAGCTGGTATCTTCTTGTCATTTTTCTTATCCTCCTTTTTTGTTATTCTATCGTTTCTGTGGAGGGGATATGCGCGACCAGGTTTTGCGCGCTTCTGCATCCTCTCGATTGATCGTATGTAATGTCATTGGTATATACTCGATTGATACTAAAAATAAGGAGTATGTCGTTTCCAGAACAACAGGTGCCAAAAACCGCACAACAGTGACTTCCTGTTGATAATGAGTGCCAGATAGATGTGAGAATTGTGAAAGGTTTGCACATTCAAGTAGGGATAGTGGGTTTTGTGACCACAAATTAGGTTATGTTACATATCCTGTTTTCTCTGTTATCCAAAAGGCTTTTTATATTTCAAACCACATCCATGATCATACATGGTACTGAGAAAACACATCGCACTTGAGGATGAACATCTGAAGAAACTGGAGCCTCTTCTTGAGAAACACAAGGGTAACCTCAGTGCCGCGATACGGGATGCCATCGACTTAACCGATGTTGCTCTCCAGTATTATGGCAGTGTCAAGGATGCCACATATCTGATCGCAACCTTAAGAGAGATCAGGGAGGACCAGGCGATCGTTCCCAAGCCGATCTTTGATTACCTGCTCTCCCAGACAAAAGACCTCGTTATCGAAAAAGATGTCCTGGATCATGTTTTTGATCCATCTGTCATCACAACCATCTCAGAATTCGAGGAAGCGATACGAAATCTCTGCACCGGTCTCTACTGGGATGCTATGATAAGTATAAACCCTGATGAGGATCAGAGGCCGTCAACCGTCCATGTTGAGATCAAGGGAGTTGGGTACGACAAGCGGATGTTTCTTGCAGGGATCATCGGATCGTATCTGACCTCCTCCGCACTCGGTATCACCAGTATGCACTCACACCTCGATATGCTTGCGATCGACTTCGAACGCAGGACGAGTTCGGATGTGGCGTATAACGATCTTTTAAAGAATATCGGCACCATGCAGACGACTGTTAAGGAACTGAATGCAAAACCCGAATTCTGGAGATCATTGATCCATGAGTACAGTGCAGCAAACTACGAGATCGTGGCATTGCATCGAAAGTTCTATGAGGAGCTCTTGATCGGCAAGATACCAAGAGCGATCATGACTTCTGAGTGTCTCTGTGAAAAGTTATCAGAGGATGTGCCGATGCAGGAGGTGCTGCTTGATCTGAAACGCGTTGCTGAGACCTCGCGTATCGTCAACCGGATGGACATCGATGGCGAGGATATAACGATACATCATGGCTACCGGAACATGCGCGCGGTGGAACAGCTGAAGAATATTATCCTCTGCATGCTTGAATCTGCAGGACTCGACTATGACCATCAACTGACCAGCAACGTGATTACACTGAAACACAGACCCGAGGTCGAGGCAAAGATCAGGGAACTGCTTGAGTACGTGGGGGTAAAAGACATCTTCGATGAGCCGTTACGCGAGTTTTCTCTGTTTCTGAAGGAGAGGGGTATCAACGCTGACCGGCATACGCGGGTATTTGGAAGAAGGATCGGCAGGCGTGTCGTACATAATTATGAGAAACAGTATGGTGAAGCATGGACTGCTGACAAATTCAGAGATGCGCTTGCAGGGATCGATAAGATACCAGGACGTGAGTCAAAGTGGGATGCAATGGGCAGTACCGTACATTACACGGTCCTCAAATGTCCGCTTGCAGATAATGTTGAGGCGTGTCATGTCTGCCGGGGGATCTTTCGTGGTGCTATGCACTGCGCTTTCCGGGGCATGGCAGAACTTGAGGTCCGGAAGCTTCTGAGCCATGGTGATGAGTACTGCGAGGTTTATGTGCACGGGATCGGATGATTATCGATTTCTCATGGACTGGTAGCTCCTCCACCCCGCCCGAGATAC
>PIXW01000178.1 GCA_003601535.1 ANME-2 cluster archaeon | reverse complement strand
GGAGTCTCTGCGATAATCTCATGCCCTGGCAGTGCAGGATATAGATTTGGGAAGCACCGGATCGCCCAGTCCTTCACCCGCTGACCATTGTCATCCTTTCTGACGGCTATCCCTCCATCCTCATACGTATACACGGCGGTTGCAGCCGGCGTCAGATCCTCGTTGCCTGGACAGAATGAACAGACACCCGGTCGTATCTCTGTCTTCTTTTCTTTGTGAAAGTCCGTCGGTCTCTTTGACCGTTCGCCTGCAATGATGCAATATCTATCCATAAAATAATGTTTTCTTATCTCTGGCATGATCCAACATCTCCATATTCATCCGAAACACCGATACCGATCATTTACATCGATTAAATGCTTACTCGCAGCACATAAACCTGACGCCACCAAATTATTGGGTCACACAATCATTCTCGCCGCGCAAAATCAAGGAGCGTTCGCTGGGCAGATCCTTTTTCAACCGGATCAACATTATTATCTAATGTCATGGCATCACCGTGAGGCAGTTCGATCGTTCCATATCTACCACCTCCGCCGGGGTGGATAATCACCTTCCCATCCCTGAATGCCAGAATAGCATCAATGATTCTCGGATCCGCATCAATGTCAGAGATATCAGCGTCCACCAGTGTTGCAATCTCGCTTCCGGATTCTTTGATGAGCATGTTCCATGCTGCCTGCACCGCTTTGGTGTACGGGCTCGAATGGCCAATCGCCATTGCGATGATCTCGGCGAGCGGTATCAGGTGAAGGTATGGTGGTCGGTAGTCAGGATGCTCTGGCGCAGGCAGATCAGCAAGTTCGGCTACCCGATCGCGCACACCCTTCTTGATCTTTCCGCCGCATGAGCATCTCCATTTCTTAGCCAGACATTCCTGTAAGGTATAATGCGCAAAACACCGTATGCATGCGGATTCGTTGTATTTCCCCTCCTCAGGAAACATCCCCACGTTTAATATGGCTTTGCATCCGTTCTTCCTCAGAATCGATCTTTTCAGATTCTCAAATGTGATCTCTGGCATCTCGAATCGATTGAACTCTCTGGCAAGTTTATTGGGCCAGGGCGAGTGTGCGTCCGAGTTTGTGAGGAAGGTCAGTCTGTGTAATTCGGAGATCTGGTCAGCATAAGACGTGTCTGCACTGAGCCCCAGTTCAACGAACGATACATATTCCGAAAGGTCGGAATAGCAGTCAGAAAGCGAATCATGGTACGCGTACATGGCAGTCCATGGCGTGAACGCATGGCACGGTCCGATCAATGCATCCGCGTCTCTCGCATATTCAGCGATCTCTGCACCGTTCATGCGCACAGCGGGACGTCCGTTGGTATTGATGTCGCGCGAATGGCACATGAATCGCTCATACAATTCCTCTGCTTTCGATATGGACGGGATGATAAGCAGATGATGAACCCTGCGAGAATCTTCTATCTCTGTTGTGAGCACAAAAGATGTATTATTCAGTAAAAATATGCCGCCAGATTCTGGCAATTTTTTGATTGAATCCAGCCATGCGGGATGCAGACAATCTCCAGTCCCTACAAGATGCACTCCTTTTTTTGCAGCTTCCCGTGCAATCGTTGGCAGATCCATCTTGTCAGACGTCGCCATCGAGTATTTCGAGTGAATGTGCAGGTCGCAATTGACGTTCATGATCATACCGTTGCAGCAATCTATATAACCCTCTTGGGCGAATGAACACTAAAGGAGCAAAAAAACATGGCAAATTTTAGAGTTGTTGTTTCGGATGCAAAAACAGGAAAAGCACACCAGATAGAGGTATCTGGCACGTCTGCAAACGCATTCATAGGAAAAACCATCGGCAGTGAGGTTGATGGGAGTGCGGTTGGGCTCGCAGGATATGTCCTGAAAGTCACAGGTGGATCAGACAAGAGCGGATTTCCGATGCGGGCCACGCTTCCGGGATCGAAACGAAGAAAACTCCTGGTAACAGGAGGGCGTGGATTTCGTCCAGCAGAAAGCGGCATCAGAAAGAGGCGGACGATTCGAGGAAATGAGATCGCAGGAGATATCGTTCAGATCAACGCAGTGGTCACAGAGTATGGTCCATCATCCATAGATTCGCTGCTGGGTGGCGACTCGGAAGAGACGTCGTAGAATGTCCGGGATCCTGAACCTGTTCGGCGACGACCCTTATGAGCATTTCAGACGCGGGGTCGCTGCGCATGAACGTGGAAAACTCGACGTAGCAGAACAGGAATACAATCGTGCTATCTTTTTAAACCCATTCGTTTCACAGTTCCACTCAAATCTTGGAGATTTATTGCATCAGCAAGGTAGATTGGATGAAGCAAAGGATGCTCTCGAAGAGGCGCTTCGAATCGATCCAAAGAATGCTGTCATTCATAACAACTATGCTGTGATCATGGAGGAACTTGGTTACCTCGATGTGGCAGAGAAACATTACAAACGTGCGATCTTTCTCGATCCCAAATACGTTCACGCCAGAGTCAATCTTGCAGATCTGCAGAGTAAACGCGAGGAATATGTAAAAGCAGAGGCAGTGTACCGTCGCGTTCTTGATGAACATCCGGAGAATGCATACGCGCGGCAGAACCTTGCGATCGCACTCAAGAACATGGGCAGGTATGATGAATCGGCTCGTGAATTGATGCAACTGCTGCAACAGACACCCAATGATGCTTATCTGCATACGCTTCTTGGCATAGTGTATAGTCTGCAAGGAAAACCTGCTGAGGCAAAAGACGAATACACAACCAGTATCGAACTCGATCCAAACAATCCTGTAACCCACAACAATCTTGGTGGTCTGTTGCAGGATCTTGGCCGGAAACAGGATGCTGAACGCGAATACAGACTAGCGCTGAGTCTCGATCCAGACTATGCGCTTGCAAGAGAGAATCTTGCACGGCTGCTGTACGAGGTAGAGGATGAACGCGCTGAACAGGAGTTCAGAGAACTTCTCCGCATCCAGCCCGATAATTTGAGGGCATACATATATCTGGGAAGGATCATGCTCGCAAAAGGGAACTTTGCAGAGGTATACGAACTGGTCGAAAAAGCAAAAGAGCACGGTCTCGAGGATGAGGAATTACTTGAGATGGCGAGATCGCTGAGGGAGTTATCAGAACAGAACGGCTAAAAACCTATCCGAAAAGATGCTAACCGCACGGTTACACAGATTTACACGATATTCCTGTGCTAATCTTGTGCAAACTCGTGGTTGAAAAGCCTATCATTATATTTTTCGAACGAACTCTAAAAGAACTTCGATGCAAGCGATCGCCGCGCGATACAATCCTCTGTATATACGCAGAGATCGCATGGCGCATCCCGCGGACGGTCAGGCATCCTGCCATCCCTGATCATCCTGATCCGGTTTCGCAACTCCAGAACCCTGCGTCTATCCCTATGCTTGATAGCGACCTCCCGTATCTCAAAGAACCGTACATACTCAACAATTCCGTATTCCACAACTTTTTCGAACGTCTCCTCCACCAGCATCGCATAAGCAGTGATCTGCAATCGATCCGGTTTCCACACCCCGCAATCCGGAACATTGCCGGTCTTAATCATAGATGGGTGCACACAACCATCCGCCCTTACCAGCTTGTCAGGCGATCCGGCGATCCCGAGCGCACCCGAATACATGGTATATTCAACTGCACACGGAGTTATCTTCGTACGAAGTTCTTCTCTTCCGGTTCTCTGGATAGATTCGGCGATGCGTGAGCCAATCGCATCGATATCGATACCAGATGCCGCAGAGAGTATCATGGAACGATTCACATCAGAGAGTTCGGCACGATACAACACTGGGAGCTCATTTATGATGCGATCAAGTTCGATGCGCAGTGTTTCTGCCACATCACAACTGGCGAGAGCGTGATGGTATGTGAGCGCAAGTTCCTTTAGAATGAGGTGGGACAGATATTTTTCATTTATATTTTTCTGCTTATTTTGATATACATTACGAAAGTACACCAGACGAGGGCATCTCAGATAGGCGGTGATGTCAGAGACGAGAATTGCATCTTCAGTCATCACCGAACCGATTTGATTACCACGCCCTCTGCATCCACATCCACTGAAACCAGTGTCTTCACATCATGTCCGGCGGCATGCAGGTCTGATACACCTTCGCCGCGCTCGATGACCGTTATGATATCACAAATTAGAGCGCCAGCGAGTTCGAGTGCTTGAACAACTGCTTTCATCGTGCCTCCGGTGCTGATCACATCATCCACGACCAGTACACGATCTCCTTTACTGATTCCATTAACATACAGTTCTCCTTTTGAATATCCTGTATGTTGATGCACAGCAATCTCATTTGGGAGATTGTACTGCCTTTTCCGGATGATCACAAGTGGAATACCTGTTTTCATGGAAAGCACGGTTCCAATCGGAATCCCCATCGCCTCGATGGTCACGATCTTATCCACATCGGTATCTACCAGTTCGATGATACGATCTGCGATCTCTGACAGCAGTGCTGGCGTAAGTTCTGGCACGCCATCCGTTATCGGATGGATGAAGTAGTGATAATCGCCCCTGAGTACGATTGGCGCATCCAGAAGTGATTGCGTGAGTATCGGGAGCATGGATTTCACGTTGCGATGATGCTATATATTCCTTTGGGATGGGTTGATCTGTGTACCAACGATTCCAGAATAACGTTTCTGCACTATTTCATCCAGTTTATGCAGGAATTCTTCGAATATCATCTGGTATGCTTCCATAGTTTCTGGCGACTCAATCAGATCCAACATCAAGTCCGGTCCAGCATACGGTCTCGCCGCACCCCCGTGTCCGCTCTTCTCCGAGCAAACCAAGAAGACGCTCGCGTATCACGTTCACATCGACGCTCGTCCTCTGTCTTGGTCTCTCAAGATCGATCTCAAGGATCTCGCGAATCTGTCCTGGTCTGGCAGATAGTACGACGACCCTGTCAGCAAGATATACAGCCTCATCGATGCTGTGCGTGATGAACAGCACGGTTTTCCGCTCCTCTCCCCATATCCTGAGCAGTTCTCCCTGTAAGAGATTTCTTGTCTGGGCATCAACCGAGCCGAATGGTTCATCCATCAACAGGACCTTCGGATCATTTGCAAGCGCCCTCACGATAGCAACCCGCTGCCGCATCCCTCCTGAGAGTTCGTAGGAATAGCTCTGCTCAAATGCCTCCAGCCCGACCATCTTCAGATACTTTCGCGCGATTTCGTACCGTTCCTTCTTTGGCACTCCTTTTATTTCCAGTCCGAAAGCAACGTTATCGATTATCGTTCTCCATGGGAAGAGCGAATACTCCTGAAATACCATACCTCGCTCCGGATCCGGAGATTTTATAACTTTACCATCGAGCAACACCTCTCCGGAAGTCGGCTGATCCAGTCCTGCAACGATCCGCAGTAGCGTCGTCTTGCCGCATCCGGACGGTCCGATGAAACACATAAATTCCTTGTCGAAGACATCGAGATTGATATCACGGAGAGCCTCAACCGTTCCGGTCTCTGATTCAAAGAACCTGGAGACTCCTGATATCGTGAGCATAATTATAT
>PIXW01000177.1 GCA_003601535.1 ANME-2 cluster archaeon | reverse complement strand
TTTTCTAACCGGATCACGCGACCTCAACCACGACGGCAGCCTCCCCCCACCGACGCCGCGATTACGCTCCAGATCGCAAGCCGGCGGTTCCGCCTCGTGTGATGCCAGCGACGCGTGGACGCACGCCGATGTCAGCGGAAACAGCGCGGTCACCTCCACCGGGCGCTCTCACGATCCTGCAAGCCGCAACCGCCGCGATAGAATTGTGACCATGACGGTTTACGATCCTGACCGTTGGTATGCTGTTTTTGAATGCGGAGCATCGGCGCTGCCACCAACCTTTCTCTAAACATCCAGCAATTCCTCGATCGGCTTATCAGAATGAAAGCGAGCGAGATCAAGAGCTTCTACCAACCCTTTAATGAATCTGCGTATGTTGTCCTTTGGTACGTACTCAAAGACACGTGAATCTGCCTGGAAATCATAAGCCAGATCGTACAACGAAATGATCTTCTCCGAGATCTTCTCAAAGTATTCCGCATTGATTGATCCGATCTCAAATTTCCGGGCGCTCTTTAGCGGCTCTATCTCAAACATTTCATCGTCCGGGGTGAATGCAAACAGGAGTTTTAAGTTGCACGGGACTCTCCACGTAAAAGGCAACCTTGAATGCCCGCAATACTGCAAATCGCTGTGATAGCCCCACCAGCCTTTGTAGAGATAATGCTTGTAAAATTTATTCATGCCGACTTCTTTTAATGATACCGGATCATCGCTGCCTGCCAGAACAAGCCCACTCAAGAAATTCCAGCTTTTATTATTCTGGTATGACGTGTGCCAGAACGAGTCGACGCTCTCAGCCTCATCGAACAGGATCAAGAACCCATTGAGCCCGAGAATGTTCTTTGCAGCCCAGCTAATCCCGCTCAGTATGTAACAATAAATATTCCCACATGTTGAATAATTATACATCTGTGGGTAGTATCTCGATTCCCCTTCGATCCATTCATAGATGTATTCATCGTCCTCTCCGGTTCGTATCTTCTCGATCACCGTCCCGAGATACTCATGTTCCTGCAACTCATGCCACTTCGGACTCGCAGCAATCTCTCGCAGAAATTCCCTAAAACCGCCGTTATGCGCCCTAAACTTGAACGAACTGACTATAGCCTCGTATATAGCCTTTGGTCTGTGTAATGGCAGTTCACCCGGGTCGAGCGCAACCATTGCAACCGCCCAGTTTCTTTTGAGAGCAGATGAGTACACATAATCCAGAAGATGGGTCTTTCCAACCCCGTACTCTCCGGAAACTATCAGCGGTTCGCCGCTTTGGTTGTCCAACCACTCTTTGATCTGCGTTATCGCATAATCTCGCCCAAACGTGAACTCATCCACCTGTCCATGAGGGACGATGCCCAATCTGAGTGCTTCTATAATCTCTCTTGCCCTGAACCGCTCTTCCGGTAACATTGGTTTTATCAGTTCTATCCGCTCGACTGGTTTGTCGATCTCGATCCGGGCGTTCGATGCCGGCATGGATCCTGACAGAAATTCAAGCTCATCCTGTCTGATCCATCGCAAGATACCATCCTCAAACTGAACAGATAGCTCGAATCCGCCAAACCGGGTCTCTCGCACCTCTCCAATCCCGTACAGAGTGTGCTTCACAGACCGTATCGTTTTATCCATATTCACGCGTTCTTCCTCCCTTCACCCCACCTCCCACTCCTCATTTCTCACTCCGCAGTTCCTGTTTTGCGTAATCTGTGCAGTGCTTCGATGATATTTTTGACAAATTCCCTCTTGTATCCGATCTCTAGCTTCCGTTCATACGCGGCTCTTGCAACATCAGCTATCATCTCATCAAGTGCGCTCGTTTCAAACGTTACGCCGTATGCGACCTCATAAATCGCAGATAACTTTCTTCCAATCTCTGCTAACAATTCCCTCGGATCTTCTGCCGCTTCTTCAAGATATATCTTAACTCCGGTCGGGTTCGTAGCTGCGTCGAAGATCGATGAAAGCCGCTGTCGTAGAGCCTCATAGACCTGCGTCCTGCCCTCGAGGAAGTTCTCATCAGGAACCGCATAGAACCACATCGCATTTCGAAAATTGACATGCCCGCATTCGTCTATCAATTCCCTCATATTGCTCAAAAGGGTTGCTTTTTGTTTTGTGGTCATGCTTGGGGTCTGTTCAGCCTCATCCATAAGAACGACGATCCCTGCGTAGCCCATGTCCCGCACCCACTGGACAAGAGAACGAACCATTTTAAATGCGGTGCTTTTATCTATCTTTTCAAATATTTTAAAATCCCTGAGCAGGTTCTTGGGAGGGTTCTCGCCCTTTAACCACTGGATGACCAATGCGAAATCATTGTCACGTCGTTCAGATAAACTTAAAAAAGCCTCTTTGATGGCATTTTTAAAGCTCGTGCTCTCATAAGGACCAAGTGCAGACACATAATTGTTAAGTTCCTGGCGTACAAGATCATCAGGAAGTTTTCCTATCATCTCCTGATATTTCCGGTTATACCACGCCTTGATAATCGCTTCGATCCCTTTACCATATCCTGACAACAGTTCTTCCGGGGTCTGCGGATAGATAAGATTTGAAGCGATGGTCTTGTAAACCTGTTCTAATTTGTAAAATGGAGTCTGTTCGGGACTCAGGACTATGTATGACGCGATATAGTTGTAGTTCCACGCAATCTCCCTGATGCAATAGAGAAAATGCGTTTTTCCACCACCATATACTCCAATCACCATTTTAAATGCCGAACCGCCGTCCTTTATGAAACTTCCAAGATACTCCTCATCGATGGTTTCAAGATAGCTGTCCAGCCCTGCTGTAAAGTATTGAAATCCATATTCCGGAGGATTCCCCTGCCCTCCGACGATCTCTATAATTTTCCTTGCTGTGATAGAGTCTACTCCCACTTCACCATACTCCGGCCCCATGATCACACTTCCCTGAACCTGATGTGTGAGATATACGTGCCATCTCCTGATTCATTGGACGGAACCCAGAGAAACCCTGATCTTCGCCTCGTATATGCTCTTGTAGCAGTGACAAGGTTCAGTTCATGGCCCTCTACCGTCCGCTCCTTTAACCGGTACAGATCGTAACTGAAGAAGACGCGCCCATACTCGTTGTAACTGCTCTTGACCGGATTCGTTCTGAACTTCTTACTCTGGATCAGGAGTGCATACTCCAGAAGAACATCTGAAACCGGAAACGAATCCCCGATTTTTCTCTCGCTGCGATGCGCTACTGTTTTGTACGCCTCGAATAGGTTTGAGAGGAATGTTTCATCATCAAGACCACGCCCGGCTATCTTCTTGTGATTTGCTTCCAGTTTCTTTGCGGCTACTTCAGGAATGAGTTTACAGGAGTCTAACCGCTCTTGCTGCGGACCGTACCAGATTGCAACGCTATCAGTCTCCAGTTTCACTTCCAGTGTGTAAAACATCACCTTGAGCAGTGGGTAATGCCCACTCAATTCAAAATCCACCTGTCTCAGCGCGTCTTCGAGCCTCTGACCAAAACTTTTTGTTGCCTGCTCTTCCCACGCAGGCATCATCGATTTCACTGATTGTATGCGCTGTTTTACATCCTCTTCGACAAAATCAGTCAGTCTGGTCTGCTTTAGTATCTTCTCAATCCTCGACATCTCTTGTTTTATCTTATGAATGTTATTCGACGGCTCGTTTTCTGTGTGCCTCTCGATGGCACGGATGGCTTTACGTATGTTTCTGAGATTCGCTTCTTCTCTGGATAAGGTTCGCAGAAAGTCGGTTACAGGTTCAGCCGATGTTTCGACAGCCGATGTTTCGACAGGCTCGTTTGCATCCATGTCTGTGCAATACGCTTGCGGTATCATAAATATTATGGACTCTCATATTACGGGCTCTCTCTGTATCTTTGCGTGTATATGGTTTTGCGTACATCTGGCATCTTGCGTGCATGGATAACCTGGCAGATGCGCGGCGAGGCAGAGAACGACTCGTGACAACAGATGACCTGGCACAAGCGGTGCATGCCAGAAATGCTCTGCAACTTCGTTTGTGCCAATAACGTTATACGGTATAATGGCGAGACCTTCCTAAATCGATACATACCATAATGGAGATGATAACAATGAACACCAGAGGTGAATCAGAATACAGCGTGATAAAACCAACATCATTCTACTCAAATGAGCGCGAGAAGACCAAATTAAACTGGTTCTGCTACGAGTTTGCTGTTGGGATCTACGACGAAATCACTGGAAACTTTGGAAAACGCCTGAAGAAATACAAAATCAATGATAAAACGATCGCCGAGTTTTCGATTTACGTATCAAAGGAGATGAAGGATAATATCCTCAAAATGCTCTCAGGTGAGGTAGAAAAGATATGTTTCTCGTATGAACTGATACGATCGTATTTCCCGCATCTCAATGATAAGCTGGTTGATGAAATGGTGGATGCGCTTGCAAAGGTGTGGGATGACCAACTTGGTTTTTGTGTGGTGTGCCCAACCCGGTGCATAAGTGAAAAGGATGCCTATTGTTCGCTGTTTGATGATGAAACCATTCCCCTGTAGGTCAGAGGTTGGATGCTGATCGCAACGAACCATCATCAAAACATGATTTCCGGAGATGCCGGAGGCGTGGCATGCACCATACGCAGCGAAGACGGCAATGTATTTATTGTTTCACTGACTCACTTTAGAACTGAGCCAGATCCTCATTCAAGCGGCAGGACACTGGCTTATCAAAAGCAGACTGGCTTATCAAAAGCAGAGGATGATAATATGGCAGGTAAAGGTCAATTCGATCAGGTGTATCAGTTCAAGATCGCGCTGAAGGGTGCTAAACCGCCGATCTGGCGGCGAATACAGGTCCCGGAGACGTATACATTCTGGGATCTGCATGTTGCAATTCAGGATGCTATGGGTTGGAGAGACTACCATCTCCATGAATTCGAAATGACCGATCCGTCGACTGGTTTAGAGGTGAGTATAGGAAGCCCTGATGAAGAGTTCGGCAGGGGGATTCTTCCGGAACAGAAACAGAAGATAAACCGGTATTTTTCGATGGACAACCGATCTGCAGAGTACCTATATGATTTCGGCGATAGCTGGGAACATAAAATACAACTGGAAAAGATACTTCCAAGAGAGAAGGGTGTTACATATCCGGTATGCATCAAAGGAAAGAGAGCATGCCCTCCTGAGGATTGCGGAGGGATCTGGGGGTATGAAGATCTTTTGGAGATCCTACGAGATCCTGATCATGAGGAGCATGAAGAGATGCTGGAGTGGCTCAGTGAAGACTTGTGGTTCGATGGAGCATTTGACCCGGAACACTTTGACACAACAGAGG
>PIXW01000176.1 GCA_003601535.1 ANME-2 cluster archaeon | reverse complement strand
CTTGCACCGCTCCAGAACATCGATGCAGGCAAGATCGTGTTTGACAAACCAAGAAAGGAGATGGAGAAGACCGGTTTTAAGGTCGAGAAGAAGTTTGAGATCGTGAACGATGGCGATGAAACGATGGTCGTAAAGAGCGCTGCCGCTTACGGTACTCCCGATGCTGGAATGACATTTAACGTGAATTATCCATCTCAGATCTTAAACCGAAGCGCTGGAACCGCAACTCTTACGATCACCATACCTGCGTCAGCGCCAGAAGGTACGCATCAGGGCAAACTGCGCATCGATTGCGGAAAAGCAGGAACACAGACCATCACGGTAACGGTAACAGTCGAACACGCTGTTAAATTCGAGATGTCTGCATATAATCCGGATTTCGGAAGAGTTGATATACTGAAATCGGTTCCTCTGAAGATATCGCTGAACGAATCGCTCGGGTACAAGGACATCTCCTCTGTCAAGATCAGACGTGATGACGATCAGCCAGGGAATGGAAAGGATGACTGGATGTCGGTTGATCTGCCTGCATCCATCATACCGAAAGGAGGTTCTGTGCCACTCACGTTCACGCTCCGGTTTCGCGGAGAGACCGAGGTCGGCAAAACATACAGATGGAAATATTATCTATCCAATAGCGCAGGGAATGCGACCATCACACTCCAGGCAGTTGCAACACCGATCGATATCGCAGAGACGAAGAACGTGCTGCAAACCATGCGCGGATCCAAAAACCCTGAAGTATCGAATATTGCAGGTAAGGTTCTTGGTATGCTCTCGTCGAGCGGTGCGGGCGGTGCAGAGGCGTGGGCGTCGGTCGCAAGCATCTCACAGAGCTCTGTTACCTTTCTTGATGCGATGGATCGTGCGGTGCAGGAGGTCGATAACAATGATCATGAGGGTGCGCTGAACGATCTTCTGGTTGCAAGGATCGCTGTGGAGACCATGCGCAAGAGCGCACATACACCATCACAGACCAATATTTACACCATATCAAATAATTTTATTAATAGTATATTGTATAAGGAATCTGCATACTTCGAGAAGATGGCATCGGATGCCAGCGATGACCGTACAAAGATCATCGCACAGAGGCATGCCGCAACCGTTTATGAACTTCTGAACGATATCAAAAAGAGCAAGAAGGCGCGTGAGATGGCAGCAGAATCCATATCAGCATACAATCAGAAGATCGAGAGCGCAAATAACAATCAGGTGGACGCAGATGATGCGATCAGACGTGCATCCGATGACCTGTACCGGTGGGGTGATGCGAAGTTGCTGGTCAATCCGTTTGTTTATGATTCAACATCATACCGGTATAAGTTTGCAATCAATGCGACAACGGTAGCCGCAGAAAATTATCAGGCAGCAGGCGAGTTTGAGTTGCATAATATGAGCGCTCTCCGTGCGAATGAACTCCAGAAGCAGTGGTTACTCTTATCGAGTCAGTTTTTCATGCTGATGATCGGGTATATCCTTCTGTTCGCGGGTGCTGTGATCTGGTGCGTGCTCGCATTCATGACATTCACCGCTGATTCGAGGGAAGAGGAATTCGGGGATGTGGTGCTGCTGTCGTGATCCCCTGAATTATCTGCCCCAGAACGGATTATCCTTCCGTTTAATCGCCAGAAACTCTTCGAACGTCTCGATCGCATCTGGTGAAAGCGTGTTCCGCAATTCCTGCTCAACCATCTTTGCATGCCGTTCCGGGATATCAACGAAGAGCATATCGCGTTCCTTGATCTGTCTCCCGACGGTCGGACCCTCGATTGCAAAGGCGACTTCATCACGGTATCTTGCATCCCGGAGAGATTCCCCGTGCTCCTGAATACCTTTTACAATCCCGATCTGCACACCATCGGTGCGCATGACTGCAACCCCTGTCCTGACAACGCCGCCTATGATGCGCACCCCGACAACAGCAGGGTTGCTCTGTCTGAACACACACCCATCCAGAAGCATGAACCGCCCAGGTTTGATCACAGCCTCTGATATCTTCTTCTCAACGATCGCCTTCTCTTTTGATACCCAGTTCTGATAATCCTCAATCAACTGATAGATCACATCGCTCCGGAACAATTTCGTGCCTGATCTCTGCAGCTCCTCCTCGGCATCAGGAAGCGTATCGACACGAAATCCGATTATCGTTCTGTAAAGAGGATCATTGCTTGTTTCAGCCTCGATAACATCTCTTCTTGAGATATTTCCGATCTTAGCAACTCTGATCGGAATGTCTGCGCTTCTCAGTTCCCCTGTGATTGCTTCAAGCGATCCTATGGTATCAGCCGATATGACAACGCCATCGGAATCGGTTGTTATCTGCACAGCACTGATCTCGCTCTCTATCTCCTTCACCACCAGAGAGGCATCATCCGATACAACCCTGATCGTTGATCCGGCGATAGCATGTTCCAGATTCGGTGCCGCGATCGCAATGCCGGAAGCTGCGGTCACGTGTTTTACGTGATCATATATCTCATTCGACCAGATCTCGGTCATAGGCTTCGGTTTGAGGAGCGCACGAACCTTTGTTGTGACAACAGGCTGCCCGCCAACCACGATAGTGTCACCAACCGACAGCCTCCCGTCATGGAGGATCACATCGACGGTCGTTCCGAGACCGGTGGTCTCACCGACCTCAAGAATCGTGCACACACCTGCACCGGTTGTGCTGACTCTCAGGTTCTCTTCAAGAAAACGCTGCGCCAGTCCAAGCAGCACCATCAACATATCCGAAACCCCCTCTCCTGTCTTCGCACTGATCGGTATCACGCTAACGGTCGTTCTGAAATCGGATATGCGATCGTATCTGTCAGCACTGAATCCATACTCATACAGTTTCCCGATCAATTCATACAATTCCCGGTCGAGTTCCTGCTGTATATGTGCTGTCTGCTTCTGGTATCCCTGAACAAACGGCATATTCTCATGAGTCTGCCAGCCATTGATGCGGTCGATCTTGTTCGCTGCAACCACAAACGGGGTTCTGGATTTTTTTAATATATTCAACGATTCGATGGTTTGCGGCAGGAATCCCTCGTTGATGTCGACTACCAGCACCGCAATATCTGCAAGCGCACCGCCGCGGCTGCGCAGTGTTGTGAATGCATGATGTCCTGGAGTGTCGATGAAGAGCAAACCAGGAACGATGAACTTTCCGGTGAATAGCGGTCCGCAAACCTTGGCTATCGCACTGATAGGCACTTCGGTAGCACCAATATGCTGAGTGATCGCACCGGATTCCAAATCTACGATCGTGCTTCCTCGAATTCTGTCGAGCAGTGTTGTTTTACCGTGATCTACATGCCCGAGCACGCATACGATTGGAGTTCTGAGCGTCATGATTGCAGAATATCAAATCTCAGTTGACCACTCATAAACCTTATCGATCTGATGCATGACCCGGCTTCGATTACGAACATATTATAACATCGCACACAGAATCAGGAATATGTTCACAATCCTCACAGGCGCTCAGTTCGGAGACGAGGGCAAAGGAAAGATTGTAGATCTCTTAAGCCAGGATTACGATATCGTTGTCAGGTTTCAGGGTGGAAACAATGCAGGGCATACCGTGATCGTTGGAGATGATACCTACAAACTCCATCTGATTCCATCAGGCGTTCTCACTGATGCCAGGCTCCTGATCGGTCCCGGCGTGGTTGTCGATCCAAGAGTTCTCATTCAGGAGATTGAGATGCTCAAAAGCGCAGGCATAAGAGTAACACCTGAGAAACTCGGGATCGATGCAAAAGCCAGCATCATCATGCCGTACCACATCGAGATGGATAAGCTGCGTGAGCAGAGACGTACGCAGAAGATCGGAACGACCGCCCGCGGCATCGGATTTGCATACATCGATAAGATATCAAGAGATGAGGTGCGGCTGGCAGATCTTGCTCACAAAAATGACTTTCTCGCGACAATGGACGAACTCGCACCCCAGAAGGAACGTGCGATCCTCGATCTCGGAGGCGATCCTGATGTGGTACGCGACAGCATTCCTGATTATACCGGATACGGCGCCATACTCAAGCCATACATCACTGATGTCTCCTATGAACTAAACATTGCACTCAATCATGACATGAACGTGCTTGCAGAGGGCGCGCAGGGTGCGCATCTCGATATCATTCACGGCACCCAGAAGTACGTGACATCATCGAGTACCGTAGCAGGGAGCGCATGTGCATACTTGGGCGTCGGACCAAAGAGGGTGGATCAGGTGATAGGAGTCGTCAAGGCATACATCACACGGGTCGGAGAGGGTCCGCTGCCAACCGAACAGGCAGGTGAGATCGGCGACCTGCTGAGGGAAGCAGGAGGTGAATTCGGCACGACCACAGGAAGACCGAGACGGTGCGGATGGTTCGATGCACCGCTTGCACGGAAAGCCGTGTATCTCAATGCGTACACCGGGATTGCACTGACGAAACTGGACGTACTGACCGGAATCGATCCGATCAGGATCTGTATCGGGTATGAATTTGATGGTCAGTGCAACGAGTATCCTCCCGAGCTTTCATCAGAGCTTGAGCGGTGTGTTCCTGTGTACGAGGAGGTGGAGGGATGGGATCAGGATATATCTGGCGCAGAGGATTTTTCTGATCTGCCTGCTGCTGCGCAGGGTTACGTGCACAGGATCGAGGATCTTCTGGGTGTTACGATCCAGATCGTCTCGGTTGGTCCGAAGCGGGAGCAGGTGCTGTTTGTGTGAGTG
>PIXW01000175.1 GCA_003601535.1 ANME-2 cluster archaeon | reverse complement strand
CTGATAGTGTGCGTGCTGACAGCTATAATTGGGGCTATAGGGCTTGCGCTTATCAAAGTACCATATCCGGTTATGTGGGGCGCTGTCATCGCAGTTCTGGCTCTGCTGCCCATCGTGGGACCTGCAACATTCTATATACCTGCAGCCATCTATTATCTCCTGGTCCATGACCCGGTGAGGGCTGTAATCATCCTGGTATTCGGCTGGCTGTTCCTGGATACCCTCCCTGGAAACGTCATCCGGCCAAGACTTATGATGAAGAGCGGGCACATCCATCCCATCATAACCCTGCTCTCCTTTACGGCGCCTCTCTTCGTGGTCGGCGCTATTGGAATCATCGTTGGTCCGGCAGCGTACGGTTTCATGCTGGCTATCTACAGGACATATATGGGTTTTGAAGCAAGGAACGAATCGGATAATGAGTCTGAGAAGCCTGGCAGCCAGGATTGGGACCCGTCCTGATGACCGGACAACCGTTGTGTCATGTCCTGTTCTGCACATTCGACATGAGACAATCTAAAATGCCATATTTCTGTTCGTTAATTTTTTATTAACCCTTCAGATAATCTTAAATAACCACACAACCTCTTTTAAATCATGCCACTTCCTTATGAACTTCTTGGCAGATTGTTCGTCTACGTTGTGGCCATAGTTTTTCTGGTGACCGCACTGGCACTGTCGATTGGAGTTTATAGTTTCAAGAAACACGAGATCCTATTTCCAAATTTCGTTCTGTTCATGTTGTATCTCTTCTACTCGCCTGCAAAGTGGATTTGCAGGGTTTTTTATATTAAAGAAGAACTCATTGATGATATTCTCATCGAACTCAGAAATGCAATGATGCTTGAGCGATTCAAGCATGTGAAAGAGCGGCGCGCTGTCATCCTGCCGCAGTGTATGAGACATCCGGAGTGTAAGGCACGGTGCGATCCGATAATCGGCTATGAGTGTAAAAGATGTGGCAGATGCGATATCGGGCGCATCGTTGAAGCGGCAGAAAAGTATAAGTTCAAGGTATTCGTTGTGCCTGGCGATAGTTTTGTCAGGAAGATCCTGCAAACATACCGACCACAGGCATGTCTTGGCATAGCATGTCCTGCCGAATTGACAGAATCGATGCAGGCGGTCTCGAAGATCGTACCGGTTCAGGGCGTCCGCCTCTTAAGAGACGGATGCTACGACACACGAGTGGATGTGGATGAAGTGATCAAGAAGATGGCGATGTGTGATGATGTATGATATAATCGGGATTGTGCTGGTTGCAATCGTAGTTGTATCCAGCGCTTTAATTATTCTGGCTCTGCTTATCAGCCGCATCAGTCTTAACAGGCAGGTCTGGCTAGCCGGAATCTTTGCAGACATCCTTGATTTCTTCTATCTCCCGATCAAATCGGTCTTTCACAGATATGCAGATACCAGAACACTCGATACATGGATGGTATCGCTCAAAAACATGGCGAACCGAGATGCTTTTGTAAAGACGGAGCACCGTTTACTGCTTGTGCCGCACTGCATGCGATCGCTCGACTGCCCTGCGCCATCCACGCGCTTTGGAATCGAGTGCAGATTGTGCGGCAAGTGCATCTTCTCGAGGATGAGGGAGGATGCAGAGCGTTTTGGATATACGATGTACATCGTTGCAGGTTCCTCCTACATCCGCCACATCGTCAAGAAAGAGTCCGCGGACGGCGCACTTCTCGTGGCATGCAATTATGAGCTGAACAAGGTCATGCGATCGCTTAAGCGCAAGAATATCGTGACGTATGGAGTTCCGCTCTTGAACGACGGATGCTATAACACTGAGATCGATTACGAAAACCTGATAGACGTGATGGAGCGTTTGCGCGAGTGAGAATCTCTACGATCTTCTCGCAATCATTTTGCAAAGGACGTGATCAATACGATTGTGGGCATGGTTCAGGAGATGCTAAGACCCTAATTCGGCAATATAATTTCTATTTTTTCACAATAGGGATAAAAATTTTCCGGGAATGGATAATCTTATATACCCCAATCCCATGTTCAGAGCATGGGCAGATACCAGCTGCGATGCCTGCAGTGCAACCGCATAATTTCAGATCATTATACGCTCCGGTGCCATGATGATGCGCTGCTCCGTACGGAGTATCAGGAAAGGAAGTTGATCATAAAAGACCTCCCTGGAATCTGGAAGTTCTCTGAATGGCTCCCTGTCTCTGGCAGCATGGAGATTGGTGATGCGCCGATCACATACAAGAGCGAAGGGATTGCACGGGAACTTGGATTGCATAATCTATACATCAGTTTCAGCGGATATCTCCCGGAACGCGGGGCTTTCATCAGAACATGCAGTTTCAAGGAGCTTGAAGCGCCTGCAACCTTTCAGAGATCGATCGAACATGACAAAAAAACGCTTGTGATACCTTCAGCAGGCAATACCGCACGTGCATTTGCCCAGATCGCATCAAAAGCAGGATTCCCACTGGTTATCGTGATACCGACATCGGACCTCTTCCGTCTCTGGATCACCAACGATCCCTCTGATTCGATTCGGGTAATCGCTGTTGATGGGGATTATTATGATGCGATCATGCTTGGCGATCGTATCGGGCAGATGAATGGCTTTCAGAGCGAAGGAGGCGCGAGAAATGTTGCCAGACGGGATGGCATGGGTGTTGTGATGCTTGATTCTGTGTTGTCTATGAAAAGGCTTCCAGAACATTATTTCCAGGCGATAGGCTCCGGAACTGGTGGCATCGCTGCGTATGAGGCATCGCTCAGATTGATAGGTGACGGGAGATTTGGGAATCACATCCCCCGTCTTCATCTTGCACAGGATTCTGTGTTTGCACCGATCTTCAATGCATGGTCACGCAATCGAAGCAAGATCATTCCTGAGGACGTGCCAGACAAATCAAGAATCAAAGAGATGTACACAGACATATTATCTAACAGAAATCCGCCATACAGTCTCAGAGGGGGGGTTGCAGATGCACTCGCCAGCGCATCCGGACTGGTTTATGCGATCGGCAATGAGGAGGCATGTGATGCAAAACGATTGTTTGAGGATTCCGAGGGTGTGGATATCCTGCGTCCTGCTGCCATTGCTGTTGCAGCGCTGTGCCGTGCAGTTGATAATAATAACGTCGATTCCGGTGACACGATCCTGCTCAATATTACTGGAGGAGGGTTATCCAGAGTGAAGGAAGATTACACGCTCAACCATCTGGATGCTGATGTAGTCGTGACGGACGGCAACATCGATGAGGTTATGGAGGTATTATGACTGATATTTCTGATATCACGGTTTTAGGTGGGGTTGATAAGGATTACAATCCCGAATTCATCGATGAAATACATATACGGGCAGGAGAGATCGTTGGCATCGTCGGACCAACCGGTTCTGGTAAAAGCACACTCATCTCAGATATCGAACAGCTCGCTGATAGAGACACGCCTTCAAGAAGAAAAATACTGATCAATGGAGAAGAACCGGATCAGGGACTGAGGATGGATACGAAGAAGAAAAGAATCGCCCAGTTATCGCAGAATATGCGTTTTCTTGCAGATATGACCGTTGTGGATTTCCTGCGGATGCATGCAAAGAGCAGGGGCAAGAACTCTGACACGCCAGAGCGAACGATTGAAACGGCGAACCTGCTGACTGGGGAGCCCATATCAGCGGATAGCCAGCTGACCATCCTGAGTGGTGGGCAGTCAAGGGCATTGATGGTTGCCGACATTGCGATCATCAGCGATTCTCCTGTGGTTTTGATTGATGAGATCGAGAACGCAGGAATCAGGAAGAGAGATGCGCTGGAGTTGCTCTCTGGCAAAGGAAAGATCGTTCTGGTCGTGACACATGATCCTGTGCTCGCATTAACGACAGAGCGGCGCATCGTCATGAAGAATGGCGGAATCACAGATATCATCGAGACAACCGATGTTGAGCGGCAGATGTGTGCACACCTGTCGCGGATGGATGGATATCTGATGGAACTGCGCGACATGATCAGGTCCGGGCGGTCGGTGGAGGGGTTACATCAAAGGTTATCGTTCTAATCTCAGTTCCATTCCTCCAAAAACCCGCACTTCCACGATTTTTGTTTAGATATTTCTTCCAATGTACGTGTTTAGCTGAGGCGATACTTCGTATTCAGGAGTCATGATACACTTTCTTTCAGGCGGTAAAAAAATATGAAAAATATAGTAGATGATATCAAGACGCTCATGATACTCGCGTTAGTGCTCTACGCCGGCACCATGCTTCTGATAACTCTTCTAAAGCATCCTACCATAACTCAAAGCGGATTTAACCGCGGAGATTGCAGAGAGAAACTCCGTATGCTCCGCGGTTAAT
>PIXW01000174.1 GCA_003601535.1 ANME-2 cluster archaeon | reverse complement strand
TCCGGCAGTTTCCTGCCGTTTCCATACACTTTGACGCGCGATCGCGCCCACGTAAGCAACCCATAAGTATCAGAAAACCCAAAAAGATTAAAATGCCCAACCAGCATCCGGGGTTTGCTGATACGGGGTCGCAAAGCTATGTTGATGCACTGTCCCGCACGGTTAGGTGCTTCGGTGCATCGATGTTTTCATCCACGATTTTTCTTTTATCACCTCATCCTGTGCAGTTCAACGAATATCCTGGATACCCGACATAGTTCGAGAGCAGGATCACGTCTCCGGTGTCGATCACACCGTTGCCGGTCACATCCCCTGCCCATTCATTCACAAGCGTGTACCCAGGATACCCGACATAATTCGAGAGCAGGATCACGTCTCCGGTGTCAACGATCTCGTTGCCTGTCACATCGCCGCAGATGCCTGCCTGTCCTGTGAGGTTCAGTTTGAACCCGCCGGCATCCATCTCCGCTGACGTAACCGCATGCTCAACCGTCTTTGACTGCGAACATCCTGATGCTTCTATCGAGAGGATATTACCCACACTCACGTCGTTGCTGTCGAGTGTGAGCTGGTAGTAGTTCGATGTCGAAGAATTGCTGGCATCCCAGCTCACACTTGTATTCGTATTCATTATCCGAACCCATGGATCGTTGCATGGATTGCTATCTGCATTGTAGACATGCCCGCCGATCACAAACGGTGCTGGCTGTGCCATCGCGGGTGCAGCCATGCACATCAGTGTAACGAGCAGGGTGATTATCCATCTTGATTTCATTATCGATTACCTCCATCTTTCTTATACTTCGTATTTCCAAAGATCATTTCCGTAACACCTCGGTTTGTGGAAAGTTTCCTGTTCTGTTGAAATAAAAGCTAACGCCTTGCAGCGTTAGCTAAGGACAGGTCACCGTCAGTGTACCGTCCGACTTGGCAGATACGAAGTATCCCTCACCGGCTTCCATCGTTGTGAAGTGGTGGAACGCAGGTGGTGCGTTTGGATTGTACACCTCGAACTTCTGTGCTGTCGTGTTCCATCTCGCAACATAGCGATAGTCTGTCGATCCCATTGCAGTGCCGACATCGATCGTGCAGTTCGGAACACCGATCATGTTCAAGCCCGACTTCAGTTGAGCGGTCGTCGAAGATTCTGGCGAGCCCTGATAGCTCCAGGTGCTGGCACTTGTGACATGCACGAAGTAGCCGGTTCCCGGGTCCATTGTGGTCGCAGTCTCGAACTGCTTTGAGGTCGCATTGTACTGCTTCACCGCATTCTGGGTTACGCCTGAGAGCACCGCGCTCACGCTGTTGTCGGTTGGCGTCAGGGGCAGGGAGATCAGGTTCCAGCCTTCGGGGAGGGACCTGGTGAAGGTCTGCACAGAGCCGCAGGTGAAGGTGCCGTTAATCCATACCTGATTTGGGAGATCGCCGCCTAAGTCATCAAATATATTACTTTTACGTGGCTGTTCAAAAGCAAATGCTAATGGAGTTACGCCTGGATTTACGCCTTCAACTGTAAGTTTGGCAAGTTTGTATACTCCAAGCGGTGCACTTGGGTAGTCATATGCACCGGTCACCCATATAGTGTCACCATACCGAAGCCATGCCCAGTAATCACAGGTGTCTGGGTTACCCGTTTCATCCTTTATAACTTCTGTTATATTGCCTACACCTACAATGGAAGTAATGTTTACCTGAAACCCACCCCATTTGGTTGGATCCATACTTCCAGGAGCCTGTGTTATATTTGCCATGACCCAGACGGTTACCGTCTCACCTAGATCACAACTACTATCTTGTGGAACAAAATATACCTCATTAGCCGTTGCAGACATTACAAGCACTACCAATATCGCCAATAATGCTATTCCGAATACCGATTTCTTCATTGTTTCACCTCTTTTGTTTATCCAATATTCAATTTAATCAACAACCGGTGCAACAGAGCAGAGGAATTGCTGAATTTGTGATATGCGCTTGGAGTCGTATTCTATCTCCAATGTCTACATCACCGTCGCAATCCACGTCTGATGCCCGCTCACTGAAAATTGGAACTGCTACATTTGTGATATGCGCTTGGAGTCGTATTCTATCTCCAATGTCTACATCACCATCACGATCCACATCGCCGCACATCGCCAGCCTCACCCGCCAGAACATGTTGAGTTCACCGGTCTCGCTGATGAGCATCTTCGCAGCGTCCTTCGCATCGCCGTCATTCAACCCGGATGCCATGAAAATCACGGATCCTGCATGGTCAACGAATGCTCCGTTGTTCCATGGATTGTCGAACGCCTCAACCACTGCACCATGATCGTAAGTCTGCGGCGGTGTTGTTGAGTCATCGTCATCCTCCATAATCTCACAGGATGTGTAGTCGAAGTACACAGGCATCCCAATCTCTTCGTGTTGTGCATTAGCATCTGCTATGAGACTGTTTGCCTTGTAGTTCCCGATCAGTATCAGGTTGCTGTTCTCCTTCTGATCGCTGGTCACGCTCGCATTATCGGTGGTACTGACCCGCCCGGCAGGAACTCCTCCTCCCGCAACAAGCGTATTCTTAATATCACCTGCGATGCTCTGGAAATCAGTCGATCCTGCCGGATACACGATCACCGTGTCCCAGACTTCTCTTGAATATCCGTCTCCGGAACCAAGTCCCATCGGGAAGCCGTGCGTGAACGGCTCAGGGTGCAGGTCATCACCCGCGACGTAACTCTGTACAGTGCACGGCGGCGTGAAACTGTCACTCGCGGTGTATATCTGCTTCTGGAAGTCCCAGTGCATGGTCTCACCATCCTGCAGCTCGATCACGCCGGAGAGTTCGTTGTTTGGCACATACCTGCCGTTGAGATATAGATACCAGTAGATCGGTCCATCAGGATCCTCAATGAGCCCATCGATTCCGTAAACATAGGTCTGCTCCGGGTGCCCGAAGTGGTGTGTAACATCTGCCTCGCTGTGGAGCGCATCCCATGGAGTTGTGTTCTCTGGCACAAGTTTTGTAACCTTGAACATCACAACATCATTGTTGCCTGAGTACTCTCCGTTGTACGTGGACGTGTTTCCATGGTGATGGGAGTCCCAGAGCATGACCTCGATCACGTTCAGTTGCTTTGTCACCTCGTTGTTGCCTTCGTCGGACTCGCCGACATTATTGTTCGCATCCAGCACAGCCCTTATCGGGTACGGTCCTCCGTACGGTGCACTGTAGGTGAAGTTGATCACCTTGTCGCCTTTTGCTGCCACACTCATTGTCGGGCTGGTGTGTACCAATGTACTATCATCGTAGACCTTCACAACAAAGTTGTTCGCATCACCTGTTCCATTGTTTGTGACGGTGATCCGGATCGTTGTGTCGTTGCTCTTCCATGTCGGCAGGAACGCAAGATCATCCGCTGTCATAACAAGATCAGGACTACCAGCATCAAGTACATTGACATTCATTGAACTGATGTTGTTCGTCTCATCAGACTCGGTTACAGCACCAAGATGATCCGCAACCACATCCAGCGCAATATTCCCACTCGCATACGGGTGCCAGTCGAAGACCACCTCGCAGGAACTTCCTGCATCCAGAGCCGGAACCGTTGCTGTATCCACAATGCCTGATGCATTGTAGAGCGCTGCCTGACATGCACCGGATGGTATCTTGCCCTGATTCTTGATCGTGGCATTGATCGTATAGTCATGACCCACCACATAGCCGTGCGTGGAGTCGTGACCGACCAGCACAGGATCATCTATCGAATCAACGACAAGGTCTGGCTTTGATACCTCAGCAAAGAGCACCAGATCAGCATCAACCCAGTGAACATAGTTGTCGGTATCCCGGTAGTACTTCGCGTAGTTACCGGTTGATTGCAGATAGTCTATGGTATCGTTCTTCACCACATACCATCTTGAATCAGTATACGCACCCTGCTCATAGTTGGTGCAGCTGTCATCCAGCTCGTGGGTATTGAACCAGAGCGTGTCGTTATCTCCTGGATCACCGGTAAGCCATGTGCAGTAGAGCATGGCACAATCCCAGTCGCCCGGGGTTATGCTGCCGTTGAAATAGGAATACCCGTAATCCCGCGCAGCATGTCCGGATGTTGCATACGCCAGAGCATCATGTCCCTGGTTGATCCTGTATCCGACCAGCGGTCCACCACTTTTCGCATACACCACGACCAGTTTGAATCCATACATCCTGCCATCAAATCCCGAAGATATCTTGTAGGTATATCCGGTAGCGGTGTTAGCCCCTGGGTCAACATAATCCGTGACATTGAACCAGAACCATGTCACTCCATGTGAGGCGGTCCAGACGTTGGTGTTGGTGTCTGTCGCGCCGCCAAGTGTCATGTTCGTAGCAAGTGCGTATGTCCCGGTCGCGTTCGTAAACTCGACTGTTATGTTCCCCTGATAGTTCTCGGTTCCGTGCCAGACGCCACCGTACAGATAGGCAGACACCACATTATCGTGTGCAGGTACGCTGAACTGTTGAACGTATCCGTCAGGCGGGTTTGCGTAGTCCGCGCCATGTCCGAAGTCGATCTAAACACCGCCATTAACGGTGCCATTCGCAACCGTGCCGTTGTACGCATACGCTGCATTGTCAGCAGCCTCGCCCTGCATCGGAAAACCGTTCCAGTCATACATTGCCACCGCTGGCGCGCTGAACACTATCGACATCAGTAATGCGTACAGCAGCCAGCGGATATGCTTTGGATTTTCATCCATTATGTCTAATCACCTCTTTTATCTGGTTTGTTCAACTGCGGGCAGACGCCAACTGCATCGCAGTTCGTTCGTATCAGTTTTACTATGATTACACATCATAGCACTTGATAGCATGTACATGAAAATTATGCTATATAAACTTTGCGATTTGGCTTGTATGTGTGAAAATGGTGTGAAATTTTTGATTTTCGTAATCCATAAAAATCAATATGCTGCGCAGATATTGACACTGTAGTGTGAACTATATCTTGATATATGAAGAGCGCAAGGATGCACGAGAGTGCGCGCGATGATCCGGATCGATGATAGCCAACCCCTTCCCGAAGGGCATTTCTTACTCGATTTTTTGTGAAAAAAATCGTGTGAAAAAAATCGAAAACAAAAATCACATCGGTCCCCACATCCAACAGAATTCTGGTATTGCAATACCAGTGTATTTATAAGTACCCGGTAACCACAATACCAGATAATGAAGATCACAGACTATGCCATCCAGAATGTATGGTGGCAAGGGAAGGCGCATATCAACGAAGATAAGCACATAAGTAGTTATCTTGCCAGGAAATATCGCTGGCGTTCCCACATACTGGATGAGATAAGACTCGATCCCGGAAATATCTTCACGATACGCGGTCCCCGCCAGATCGGAAAGACCACGCTAATAAAACTCATCATAAAATCCCTGATCGAAGAAGGTGCCGACGAAAAGGCTGTCTTCTATGCCACCTGCGACGTAATAATCGATCATATCGAACTTCTTGAACTTGTGCGAGGCTATCTGGAGTTTGCCGACTCCAACAATGTGCATGAAAAATATATCTTTCTGGATGAGATTTCGGGAATCGAGAACTGGCAGAAAGCGATAAAACTGCTTGTAGATTCAGGCGAACTTGATGATACATGCCTCGTCCTCACAGGTTCGCATACACTGGATATAAAGTACGGATTTGAACGGCTCCCGGGAAGAACCGGCAAGTATGGGAAGGATTACCTGCTGCTTCCACTCACATTCAGCGAATTCGTATCACTCATGCTGCCAGACATAACCGCATCGATAAAGCCTGCCACATCATTGTCGATCGCCGCCATAAACGAGGCTGTGAACAGAGCAGTGCCGTTTTATCGAGAACTCAAAGTGCTCTTCAACCAGTATCTGGCAGCCGGCGGATTTCCTCTCGCAATAAACGAGTTTTACGAAGAAAACGCGATACCGGATTATATCTATGAACTGTACACACGCTGGGTCGTGGGAGATATCACAAAGTGGGGCAGGCAGGAGAAGATATTGAAGCAGATGGTGCGGACAGCCATACGAAAACAGGGAACTGCCATAAGCTGGGATTCGTTTGCAAAGGATGCAGAGATAAAAAGCCACAAGACGGTCAGTTCTTATGCAGAAGACCTTGAGAACATGTTTGTCTTCTTTGTGCTCTACCAGATTGATCTCCACAAAAAGGCTCCGAATTATAATAAAAATAAGAAAGTATACTTCTTTGACCCGTTTATATTTCAGATGTTTAACAGAATGTTCTACTTTAAGGGTGCAGAGATCACCCCCGCGCTCATAGAATCCGTTGCAGTCGTGCATTTTGCACGGTTTGCACAAAGGAGAGTCCCCTACGCAAAATTAAACGATGTAGCGTTCTACTGGAAGGACAGAAAGGAGACCGATATCGTCCTCTTGACAGAAGATGAACTGTTCGCAGTCGAAGTTAAATATCAGGAAAGGATAACGAATGACGATTTCGCATCGCTCTATCATTTCAAGGAAGGGGTTATCGCATCAAAATCATCGATCAAACTCGATGAACCCTACTCTGTAGTGCCTGTACATCTCCTGCTTGCGGTGATTTGAGTTGGTGAACAGGTGCCTATTCACGAGACTGTGACGATGGTCATGGGGCAGCAGGGCTGATCTGGCCTCCAAATCCACCCTCTTCGATCAATACGCTTTGCCATGGCGTTGTTATCGGTCTCGATCCCGGTCCAATCCTCGCCCGATAACGCATCCACCGCATCATTGTGATTGTACATAAGCCCAAGCATCATCGAAGTCCAGTTGTAGAGGTAAATCGCCATGCTCTCGCCAGCAGGGATATCGAGGTGCGGGATTCTGATCATCTGCTTTCCGTCGATGTGAATGTCACATTGAAGTCGTGCGCATCGCCTCTGCCATCGTTTCTGATGGTGGGGTTATGAGTTAAGTGGCTAAACGCCCGATGAAAGGATTAATAAAGGCAGGATTGGAATATAATCTCATGAGCAGTGTAATATCCAAGGGCGCAGATGCGCTTGTTAGAGGAAAATTTTATTCCACAAAGAATGAACTTTTTGATGATGCACTAAAAACTTTTTTCGAGTTTAAAAAAGATATGCGGATAGCTGCAGTGGTGGAGCTATATAAAACTGATGAAATGTCTCTTTCAAGAGCGGCTGAATTGGCGGGAGTTGGTACAGAGGAGATGAAGGATCATCTGGCAAAGGCTGGTGTGAAGATAAGGAGAGGCTTTTCAGAGAATAAAGGAAAAGAACTGGCTATACTGATCAGATGATTCTCATCGATACCTGTATTATAAGTTCACTGGCTAAGATAGACAGATTGAATTTGTTAAATATTTTTTCCAAGAAACATTTCTGTTATATTACTCCTGCCATATTAAGGGAATTGAACACAAACAAGGTTGCAGGGTTTAAATTCGCTCTGAAGATAGAGAAACTGATAAGTTTTGGAGATGCAAAAAATAAGATTTGCATCCTGTCGCCTGAATCAAAATATCTTGAACTGGCGTATGTGCTTCAGGAGACGTATAAACTGAGTCTCACGGACTGTGAATGTATTGTTCTGGCGAAATCGAAGAATGCCATCCTGCTGACCGATGATACATACCTTGGCAGGGTTGCATCCGGGGAAGGAGTTAAGAATGTGTATGACCTGAAGAGCGTGCTGGAAGCAAATATAATTGAGGGCGAAATTGGGAACCGGAAAGAATTGGAAGAAATTATTGAGAGTTTGAGGCAAAAAGACTATTATTTGTTTTCTGAAGCTGATTTGAGAGAGCTTTTCTCGTATTTCACGCATAAATGACCATAAACTAAAAATGTGGTACAATCAATCCCAAAAACTGCCAAAACCCCCTGCATACCCTCCACTCACCCTCACATAACTCCTCTTCTCCATCCTGTACCCGAGCCCCACGAACAGCACCAGCACAAGCCACACAGCACCCTTCATGAGCCACTCGAGCGCAGAGAACATCCCTGCGCCGCCGCCTCCGCCCCCTGAGAGGAATTCTTTCGTTCCCTGCATAATCCTTCCGGTAATCTTCTTGGTAAACTCCC
>PIXW01000173.1 GCA_003601535.1 ANME-2 cluster archaeon | reverse complement strand
CAAAGCCGAAAAGCGGTCGGAGCAGGATGAACTTATGGAAGCCATGGCTATGATGATCGACGCAATCAAAGCCTTGAGGGATGATACAGGAGTGCTCGCGGAGGCTGGAATCGAGGGCAAACTCGATGTCCGTGCCGATGCATCCAAACACGGCGGAGATTTCCGCAAGATTGTCGATGGAGTAAACGGGTTGCTCGACGCTGTTGCCGGACCGATCAACGTGACTGCCGAGTACGTGGATCGGATCAGCAAGGGAGACATCCCGGAGAAGATCACGGATAAGTACAAGGGTGACTTCAATGAGATCAAGAATAACCTCAATATACTTATTGACGCATTAAATGGTCTTATCAATGAAGCAACGGCGATGGAGAAGGCAGCGGCTGCAGGAGAGCTTGATACCAGGGCCGATATCTCACAATACAATGGGGCATGGGCGAATATCGTCCAGGGCCTGAACAATACACTCGAGGGCGTTGTAGTCCCGTTGCGGGATATCGGCGGCGTGCTGGACAAGATGGCAGCCGGAGACCTGAAAGCGCAGGTTGTGAACGAGTACCAGGGCGACTACAATGTTCTCAAGGTAGCCTGTAATGAACTGGGTGTTCAGCTCACGGGGGTTCAGAAGGTGCTGGACGACCTCCAGGCTGCCATTGTAGAAGGCAAGCTTGACACACGCGGCGACGCCAGCGGGTTTAAGGGCGAGATCGCCGGCATGGTGGACGGCATTAACGGGGTCATCGATGCAATGGTGGGTCCCATCAACGTGACCGCTGAGTACGTGGATCGGATCAGCAAGGGTGACATCCCTGAGAAGATCACGGATGAGTACAGGGGTGACTTCAACGAGGTCAAGAACAACCTGAACGTCTGCATCGATGCGATCAACGCGCTCGTAGATGATGCAGCAATGCTCGCGGAGGCTGGAATCGAGGGCAAGCTTGACGCCAGAGCCGATGCATCCAAACACGGCGGAGACTTCCGCAAGATCGTGGAGGGCGTGAACGAGTTGCTCGATGCGGTTGTCGGACCACTGAACGTTGCAGCCGAGTACGTGGATCGGATCAGCAGGGGTGACATCCCGGAGAAGATCACTGATGAGTACAGGGGTGACTTCAATGAGATCAAGAATAACCTGAACACGATGATTGATCGTGTGGGTGCCCAGATAAGCAACCTCACAAGCATCCCAACTCCGATCATGACCATAGACAAGGAGTTCAATGTCACCTACATGAACACGGTTGGCGCAAAGCTGGTGGGGTTGACTCCTGAGCAGTGTGAGGGCAAGAAGTGCTACGACCTCCTCAAGACGCCGCACTGCCAGACATCTGAGTGCCGCTGCACTCAGGCGATGCAGCGCGATGAGATAGTAACAGGAGAGACGGTGGCTGACCCGAACGGTCTCAATATGCCAATCCAGTACACAGGTGCGCCGATCAAGGACAGAGATGGAAACATGATAGGCGCATTGGAATATGTGGTGGATATCACAAAGACCAAGGAGGCTATGGACGATGCCAGTGAGAAGGTCGAGTACCTCAACAACGTCCCGACCCCGGTCATGGTGATAGACAAGGAGATGAACGTCCGGTTCATGAACCCGGCAGGAGCCGCGGCAGTGGGCAGGGCACCTGAGGCGTGTGTAGGGCAGAAGTGCTTCAGCCTGTTCAATACCGAGCATTGCAACACAGCCGAATGCCGGACGGCAAAGGCGATGCAGGAGAACGGCACCTTCACAGGCGACACGGTTGCCAAGCTGCCGTCCGGCGATCTTCCGATCCGCTATACCGGTGCGCCGATCAAGGATGCTGCTGGTAATGTTATAGGTGGTCTCGAATATGTCACTGACATATCCGAAGAAGCTCAGACAGTTGCCGAGGTGGGCGATCTCGTAGAGGCTGCTCTCGCTGGTAATCTCGACGCAAGAGGCAACCCGGACAATTACAGTATTATTGGTTTCAAGAATATTGTTCAGGGACTGAATGACACACTGGATGCGGTTGTCGGACCGATCAATGAGGTCGTGCGCATCGTGAACGCTTATAGCGAAGGAAAACTCGATGCGAGAGTGGAGATCGATGCCCAGGGAGAGTTCAAGGCACTTGGCGAGACGCTCGATCAGTTCGGTGAAGACCTGCAGGCGATCATCACAGAAGTAGCAAGGCTTGCGGGAATGGCTGCCGATGGAGACCTGACAGTCGAGGCTGAGGTCGAGGCGAAGGGTGAGTTCAATGATCTTGTGAATTCCGTGAACGCACTGACCGGCGTACTGTCGGACACGGTCGTGAGCGCAAGAGGTGTTGGCGGCAAGGTTCTTGGTACAGCACAGCAGCTCGCATCTGCAGCAGAGGAGATGAACACAGGAATGGAGCAGCTCGCATCCGCATCCCAGCAGGTTGCGGAGGGTTCACAGAAACTTGCAGAACTGGCACAGGAAACCGCGAGGAACATTGAGGATGTGGCGGCGCAGATCGATCAGACATCCGTAAATGCAAGCAAATCAGCAGAGAAGGGGCAGAACGCTGTCCAGATATCGCACGAGGTTCAGGAAGCTGCTCAGAAGACGCTTGAAGGTCTGGCAGCCATCCAGGAAGGGATCACGAAGACATCAACGACCGTCAGTGAGATGAACACCGCGATCGAAAAAGTTGGCGAGATGGGAAATGTCATCACCGATGTGGCAGGACAGACCAATATGCTCGGCTTGAACGCCGCGATTGAGGCTGCAAGAGCAGGCGAAGCAGGAAGGGGCTTTGCCGTGGTTGCTGATGCGGTAAAGAACCTTGCAGAGAAGGTCAAGGATGCGGCTGGCGAGTCCGGGGTTGCGATCAGTCACATACAGGAGTCCGGTAAAAACGCGATCGGCGTATCCAAAACGGCTGTGGAAGAGGCAACCAGGGGCGGCGAACTGATGCATACCGCACTGGAGGGAGTCGATAAGGTAACTGGAGCGATCGACGAGGTCAGTGCCATGGTGCAGGAGATCGATTCTGGTGCCAAACATGTGGCAGAGGTCATAAAGAAGGTTGTTGCCGGCATGGATGAGGTTGCAAGCGTATCAGAGGAGAGCGCATCCGCATCTGAAGAGAGTTCCTCTGCGGTGCAGCAGCAGACATCTGTGATACAGGAACTGACATCCGAGACACAGGGGCTTGCCGATATAGCGCAGGAACTGATGGACGAACTTAACAGGTTCACGGTGCGAGAGGCAGAGGCATAATAGAGGGTCTGATCATGGACGAATCAT
>PIXW01000172.1 GCA_003601535.1 ANME-2 cluster archaeon | reverse complement strand
TGGAGATCAACCCGGATATAAAAATCCTATTTGCAAGTGCTGACGCTGCTATCAAGAACGATGCGCTGGAATCGGGCGCGTGCAATTTTCTATCAAAGCCCTTCGCCATCGTTGATCTGCTGGCAGAGATTGAAGAGATGCTAACAGAGTAGAAGAGTTGGGGATTTGCGCTGAAGGTTGTTGGTGGGCATAAACTATGAATTCGTCGGCAGGGACGATGAACTCGCATTCCTGAGCAGCCATCTCGATGGACAAAAACCCCAGCTTCTGATCATCGACGGGAGACGTCGTGCCGGAAGAACTGAACTATATCCTAAAACGGTCATCTCCTTCTAACAATCCTCATAACCGCCTTCCTTGCCTCCTCAGCCACAAAGAGCAGCACCGCAAACGGAACGATCAGGAGCCAGTCCGAGAGATCGATCGGCGCGGTGTTGAAGATGGCATTTCCAAGCGGATGATACACAATAATGATCTGGAGTGCAATCTCAACAGCAATTCCTGCCAGCAGCAACCGGTTCGTGAAGAACCCGATCCTGTGCACTGCTTCTCTTGATGTTCTGCAGACGATGCCGTTTGCAACCTGTGTGACCACGATCGCTGTCTGTGCAAGGGTGATCGCTTTTCGATACACCATATCAGATACGGATAGAGCGCCAGAGACCCATCCTCCTTTGGATAGCATCCAGAAGTAGCCAGACATCGCTGCAAGTGCTTCGATCGGTCCGAGGAATAGATACGCCCTTGCAAGCAGCGCACGATTGAGCAACCGCTCATCAGGGGATCTCGGAGGCTTGCTCATCACATCCGGTTCAGGTTTCTCGGTACCGAGTGCGAGCGCAGGGAGCATATCGGTTCCAAGATCGATGGCGAGAATCTGGATGATGGTGAGCGGAACCAGATAGCCGACTGACGCCGGAAACATGACAAATATGATGTACGGGACGATCTCAGGAATATTGCTTGCAAATATGTATGTTATGAACTTCTTGATGTTATCAAAGACACCTCTACCCTCCTCAATTGCTGAAACGATCGATGCAAAGTTATCATCGATTAGTATCATGTCAGCGGACTCCTTTGCAACATCGGTCCCTGTAATCCCCATCGCTATCCCTATGTCTGCCTTCGCGAGCGCAGGTGCATCATTGACGCCATCGCCTGTGACCGCAACGATCTCGCCCCGCTCCTGAAGCGATGTTACGATGCGCATCTTATGCTCAGGCGTCATTCTGGAAAAGATGATCTCCTCTGCCTCAAGTTCTTTGACCAGTTCGGAATGGCTCATACCTTTTAATTGCGAGCCCGTGATCACAACCGGATCACCGCTCACAATCCCGATATTCTCTGCAATCGCACGCGCTGTGGTGCTGTCATCGCCGGTTATCATCACAATCCTTACTCCTGCATCCCTGCACTTCTTTACCGCATCAGAGACCTCAGGACGCGGAGGATCGATCATCCCGATCAATCCAAGAAATATCAGGTCCTTCTCTGTATTCTCAACCGAGTAATCCTCAGATCCTACGTTTCTGCATCCGAATGCAAGAACCCTGAGCGCATCCCGTGCAAACGACTCGTTGGTTGCTGTGATCTCATCGCGCATCTCATCAGTCAGCTCGACCGTCTCACCATCGATCATTGCATGAGTGCAGCGCGGCAGCAGACTGTCGAGCGCTCCTTTTACCCACGCCGTTCTCTTTCCATCTGATTCGGTTACAACGGTCATCCTCTTCCGGTCAGAGTCAAAAGGAATGAGAAAAACACGCGGATTATCATCTCTCTTCTGTTTTATATCGAATGCCTTCTGCGCTGCCACCAGAAGCGCTCCTTCGGTTGGATCGCCGGTGATGCCTTCGTTGCCATCATGCTCGACAAGGGTTGCATCATTGCAGAGCACGGATGTCGATAGTATGGGAATCAGTTCTTTGAGATCGGTGAGCGGTTTTCCATCCAGATAAAAATCGCCTTTCGGCTCGTATCCTGTTCCGCTGACCGAAAACACCTTCTGATTGGCATATATCCTCTGAACAGTCATCTGATTCTGGGTGAGCGTCCCGGTCTTGTCTGTGCAGATGGTGGTCGTACATCCGAGCGTCTCAACGGAATTCAGGTTCTTGAGAAGCGCATTCCGCTTTGCCATCCGCTGGCTTCCCATTGCAAGCGAGAGCGTGACCGTTGGCAGGAGTCCCTCAGGAACGTTTGCAACGATGATCCCTATCGCAAAACTGAAGTTGATCCAGAATGGATTTCCCCGAATATCACCGAAAATGTAAAAACAGATTCCCATGATCGTCGCGATGACAGCGATGATCCTTATCACCTTGTGGATCTCCTTCTGGAGAGGCGTTGGTTCTGGTAGAACGGTCTGTGTCAGTTGAGCGATCCTCCCGAACTCGGTGCTGGCGCCGGTAGCGAAGACGACCGCCTTTCCTGAGCCAGCCGCAACAGTGGTTCCGCCGAAGACAAGATTTGGATTGTCAACGAACTCCTCCTCGAAGGTTGGGTCAGCAGATCGCCTCACCGCCTTCGACTCGCCTGTGAGCGGGGCGTTGTTCACCTTCAGGTCATACTGCTCGATCACTCTGGCATCAGCAGGAATCTTATCCCCTTCGGAGAGAACTACAAGATCACCTGGCACGATATCCTTTGAATCAACCTTCTTTACACTCCCTGACCTGATCACCGAAACAAAACTCGGAAGCAGTTTTGCAAGCGCCTCCGCGGCACGTTCCGCACGGTATTCCTGGATGAATGTGAAAATTGCGTTGATAACGATGACCGCAACAATAAAACAGCCGAGATGAAACATGCCCTGTCCCGGATCAAGATACTCTCCGAGAAATGAGAGCCCGGCAGCAACCCAGAGCAGTATCGCAAAGAAATGGGTGAACTGTGCAAGAAATTTATAGATCCACGGGGTTTTCCTGACACTTTTGATCTCATTGTATCCGAACTGGCGTATCCGTGCCTCAGCCTCACCGTCATCGATTCCATCCTGCGATGTGCCAAGTGTCGCATAGACCTCGTCGGTTGATACTGCATTGATGCGCATTACGCTCACTTCACCGGACGCCATACGATCACATCACATGGCGCTTCTTTTAGAATTCGTTCGACAGGATTTCCCTTGATCAGTTGCTTGAGAAAATATCT
>PIXW01000171.1 GCA_003601535.1 ANME-2 cluster archaeon | reverse complement strand
TCCCGATAATAGAAAACAAAGAGATATATCACGGGTTGGACGGGGTTAGATATATATGTCTCGCTATTAAAGCAAAACAAGTCACCACAACCCCCACGTTTTTAGCGATGTCTGGCAAAAGCCTGTATGATATCGTTTGATGACGCATATATAGAGAGAGCCATCTGTCCGCAAAACCAAAGGATCCCGCAGCTACAAATATTTTAGCATGTTCAGTCGTTGTCCACCCTATGCTCACACATTCGGTATATACAATGCTACGTCCGGGTGCGCATCATTGATTTTGGATACCAATTTCAAATGGTGTACAATCTTCCATTCACAATCAATATCATTGTATTCCGTGTCAATCATATTCATGTCGATCCACCGCGCATGATAACATCTTTCAACACCGGTGCACACTTCTGTGCCACAACACTACCAAGTGTCTTATCATTGAACTTACCAAATGTCTCTATAATCTCATCACCTTCTTCTTCAAGTATGTCGTCTACAACCGATGTGAACAACGTCCGCATCAGCGTCATATCAACATTGCATCCATCGTCTCGCAGTTTGTAGATGATCTTCTCAATCCTCGCTGGTGTCGCATACATATCAGCAATTGCACGTTCTGTCGTCGAGTCTCGCAACACTCTTGGTTTCTTCACCTTCTCCTTGAATGCATCATCTACGATCTTGGCAAACTGTTGTGTGTCGTATCGCTTCAGAACGATCCCTTCTGCACCACCATCTCGATACGCGGACTTCTGATACATTGTTTTGAGATATTCAAGTCCGTCTTGCGTATGTGATAGATCATCGGGTATTGCAAACTCACCGACCACATTTATGAATGGCAGTCCCATGCCTTCGATGATAGTCTTTGCCCACGACCAGTGCACAAATGTGTTTGTATCGAGGTGAAGAACATCATATCCAACAAACCCTGGTATGTCGTCATATTTTATCCGATGGGGGTTAAGTGACTCTCCATACACATACAAATTCTCCGCAAACGCTTCTGGTCTGTTGTTAAACGCTTCGAGCACTGGCTCAACAGCCACCCATTTATTGGGTATACCGGTCTCTTTGATCTGCTCAGAATTCTTCAAGTTCTGATTGTGCGAGCAAAAATAGATGATGTCATCTTTGACATAGAACCCAAAGTTTGCACCGTCTACCTTCTCTTCTATCACAACTGTACCAGGTGTTGTTAAGATGCCGTCGTTGCTACGATCACCAAGTGTCTTTATCTTCGGATATTTACGAAACCCGTTGTGGTACTGTCCTTTCGAGTCCATGCATAGTTTTATGTGGTATGAGTATAAAAAGGTATCTAATGCCAAACAAGTGTTCAGCAAACTCAGCATGTTTGAATCATCTTGGACGATGTGTTATTACTGATCCAGATGATGTTGTCATGTTTGAAGAAAATCTTCGCAACCCAATCGCTCCATCGTTTTATCTATCAGATGAAGCGAAGAAAGTATATAAACGCATTAAGGAGAGTTTTTTTGAAGAATAAAAGACGCGCAGCACTTCGCAAGAAGCGTGCGCGCAAAAAGAAGAAAAGAAACGCTGCGCATTAATCGTCCGTGATCCGAGGCGCTAGCACGTATACCACCGGGCAATCAGCAGATGGTTCGAATTCAATGATCACTGGCAGATCACGGCCAAGTTTGATCACAACTTCGCTCGCTGACGAGATGGCTTTGCTCGCATCAGTCAGATAACCAAGTGAGAACAACGAAGACACATCAGCAGACTTGAGACCGATCAACTCCGATTCAGACAAATCCATTCTTACATTGTCCTCTGTCCCTGTGCTCTCCATAAAGAATGAGTTGCCATGTACACCCATCCGCATATTGTCGCCCGCCATCGATGCCGCCTTGACCATCTGTTTGAACACTGTGCCCTCTATGGTAATCTCCGCTGGCAAATCGAGTTCGGGCACAGATGGCGGCTTGCGCATATTAGTAGGGTCGAGCAGACTCAGTGTATATGAGAACCCGTCGAATAACACATTAAGTTTATGTGTGTCTTCATCAATGGATAATGTGGTGTAACTGCTCTTTGATGCCATGCCGAGTATACTCGACAATTTTACCAGATCAAGACCGAGTTGTGTCTCCGTCGCATCGAGTGTGCTAAACTGTGTCGATGGGATGGACATTGTTGCCATTGCTGCGTTCGCGGCGTCCACTGCGCGTGATGTTGCCCCGTTTGCATCGATGACCATGATCGTTTCATCGATGAGCGCAGACATCGCTTTGATCGATGATTGCAAGATATTGGTATCAATTGTTGCTCTGAACATTTTGCCTCTCCTTTGTTAGACGCTCGGTTTCTGCGCACCATAGATCATAAGTCTTCGAGTCGACCTCGTTTATCGATTCTGGCGCGAGGGTGAAGTACGTCTTCCCGTCATATTCGTTTGACTTTATCTTGCACGTCATGGCAACGAATGACGGGACGTCTATGTGTTCTATTGCAGCAAGTGCATTGTCCTGGTATGTGCCGATATATGCTTTGAAAGACCCTTTTGGATCAGACACTGTTAGCTTCCAGTATTCAGAGTCTTGCCCAATGTCTTCTTTGTCGATAAGTGCGCCCACGACGAATAGTCGGTTTACATTGTGTCCCGTTGGTAAGCGGGTGTACTGAACAGCGTACTCGCCCTCTTCGCGCGGTACAACCGTAGATTCTCTTAACTCATCACTAAACACGCGATAAGCAACTTCTCTATTATAGTTTGCCATTGTTTAATCTCCTTCAAAATGTGCATCTGGATGCTGTTTAGCCCATTTTAGCAGAACTGATAGAATGTGTCCTGCATTACCTGCGGTGTGCTCCCAGTAGTCGTCTGTATCTATACCAAGTACATCGATCGCGGATTCCAGTTTGCTGATACACTCACGTGCTGGTTTGCCGTATAACCACCGGATGCCTTGTTCTTTGTCGATGGTGTCATAAAAGAAATCGGCGTAGTTATACGTTATACTAATGTCGGCTACCGTACTACCGTCGAGTGGTTGCACGCCGCCTTCAGAGAATCGTTCTACTTGCACGATCTCACCATGATCATCAACCAACTGAATATCGTATCCCATTCAGATCGCCTCACAACTCTTTGCTATCAACATGGTGTCCGCCATGCTACCAGTGACAGTGTAATATCGACCGAGCAGTTTGCGCGATATGTCATCTGCTACAACAGACGGGTCGAGTGCATCCATCGCACGTTTTATCGCGTCGTCCATCGAACTGCCCCAGACATCTTCAGTCAATTCTTTGCCGAGTAGAACATCCTGTGCAACTTTACCGTCGTCCAGAACACCCATGACTCGCAAGTCATAGTACCCGTCCACGTTACCATGTTCGGAGCATGTGCCGCCCTTCAGAACGCGCTTGCACGTCGGACATCGCTTTATCAACCCAGAATTTGGTTTGATGGCTACCAGCGCACCTGTGCATTCTGCACCGATGGACGCAACTTCAATATCATCATCAATCTCGGTGATCTTGGATGATTTGTTTATCGATATGGACACACGGTCATTCCAGACGTTCGTGACAACGTTCTCGATCAAGTATGCTTTATCGACTTCCATCGATGATACGTCAGCGGACTTCCAGATCGTGAACTTTATCTTGCCAGTCTCGTC
>PIXW01000170.1 GCA_003601535.1 ANME-2 cluster archaeon | reverse complement strand
TGGATGCGACCCGATCTGCATCGATTATGATAAATGCAGTATCTGCGATGGACTCCGTTGTGGACAGCTGCATGAAGACAGATCGATCGTCCTCGATGCAGCAGAACTATCCGTATTCTTCAAACGAGAATTCGACTGTGTGATCGGACTGATGCTCGGTCCGGTTCAGCCATACAACGAGCAGACATGGTCATCCATCCTGCGCGAATCTGTCAGGGTCGTGCGGGCGGGCGGCATGTTGATCTTTACGTTTTACACCGAGAAGGAACTTAGATTCGCTGCAAATGTGCTCGAGGATTGCGGTGTTCTCGGAGAGACGTTTGAGAACCTCCCTGATATCGGGTATGACCGGTGGATGTACGCGGGTCACTGGAAGCGGTCAACTTTATAGCCGCATCATCTGATAAACGATTGATGCCAGTAATAGAAGTGAGTGATGCAACCCTGCGCCAGCTCGACCAGCTGCGCATTCAGATGCAGGCAGCCAGTTATGATGAAGTGATCAGGCATCTGCTCGGGATGGAACATATCAGACCAGTGTATATCAGGGAGCCGGAGCCAGAGCATCTGGATGATGGGATAGGGATATACAGGATAGAGTGATCAGATACGGGTTCATCCAGCACTATCTCGATAGCGGCGCGCCGTACGACACATCCTCGAGTTCGACCACCTTCTGCCACAAGGAGATACAATCGCACTCGACTTCGAGTTCACCTGTATCCTGCGAGAGCGAGAACCTCCTGATCGCATCAGCAGCATCACGATCGCACCTTCCGCAGTTGTGCGGACCGTGCCTCGAACCTGCGCCAACCGGATCGGATGTGATGATCGCATCCGGATCTTCTGTTTTTGCACGCCGCAGCACCTCTATCGCACTCCAGAGCCATGGCGGACGGTAATCGCCGCGCCTCCAGAGTTTCTCCACAAGCGTCCCTTTCTGGACATTGCAGAGATTAATCGAGATCGTTTCAGCATACGCAGACACATCGCGCACGGATTTTATCGTATCCCTGATTGCAGCACCTTCAGAGAGAAAAGGCGGCTTCAACAGCAGATATGCTTTGACGCTTGAACCATGTTGATGGGCGATCTCGCTTGCATGGATGAAATTTCTGAACAAGAACCCTTTATTGATGCAATCCAACCGGATGTCGTCACTGCTCGTCTCAACCCCGACTGCAATCTCAAGTTTCTTGCGAATCACAGATTTGCAGGCAGCAATCGTTTCTTGTGTCACGAATTCTGGTCTTGTCTCGAGCAGCACCTTTTTGACATCCGGATTTTCATCAAGCTCTCCAAGAATCGCAGATCTCGCTTCAAGCGGCATTTCACCAGCGTCCAGAAAACTGCCTGATGTGAATATCTTTACCATGAATTCTCCATCAGGGCGGCGGGTCATCGCATCCCGAAACTGCGCAACCAGATCGTCCGGCGATGGTGGCACTGGTGCGCTGTCCCGGATGAAACCGCACATCGTGCATCCCTGATGGTTCCTGCTCCAGTAGCAGCCATACGTTCGCAAGACCATGGTCAGTGAGGGGATCACGCCATCCGACAGCCGATCGAGTGAAGACCATGCTGCAACTGGCTTATCCGGTGAATATATTTTCCTTTTCATCTGGTATATGATTGGTGATAAGGTATTTATCCGTTGATCGTGCAGATGTTATAGACTTCGAATATGAACGAGAACACAGGTGAATTGTTTGGATGAAGAAAATAATGAACAGAATGAGATAGCTTATGAGCCGATTGTACCGCTCGATGAGTATCTTGCTGCTGGAATTCATATCGGCACCCAGCAGAAGACCGGGGATATGGTGCGTTTCATCTACCGGGTTCGCACCGATGGATTGTATGTCCTTGATGTGGAGACGACAGACAAGCGCATTCGCGCAGCATCCAAACTGCTGGCGCGATATTCGCCCCAGAAGATCCTGGTTGTATCAGCACGTCAATACGGGCAGCGTCCTGCAGGCATGTTCGCAAAACTCACTGGCGCGGTCGCAATCACAGGCAGGTTCGTTCCTGGCACGCTGACCAACCCGCAGTATGAGCATTACATCGAGCCTGAGATTCTCGTGGCAACCGATCCGACTGGCGACGCGCAGGCAGTCTCAGAGGCTGTCGGCATCGGCATTCCTGTGATTGGGTTGTGCGATACCAACAACTCAACATCAAATGTGGATCTGGTGATCCCAACCAATAACAAGGGCAGAAAAGCACTTGCAATGGTGTACTGGATTCTGACGAGAGAGATATTCTCAATAAACGGCAAAACAAACTTTAATTACACCATAGAGGATTTTGAATCTGAACTATGATAAGGGGATCTACACACTGATCCTGCAGCTGCATGAAGATGCCGAGAGGGAAGTTGGAAAACTTGGAATTTTGCACCTGAAGAAAGGATACTATACCTATACAGGATCAGCACGTGGATCCGGCGGATTCAAGCGAGTCAACCGCCACATCGATGTCCTGTATGGCAGAAATAGAACCCGGAGGTGGCACATCGATTACCTGCTGCCGATCACTTCGTTTCGATGCGCGGTTGTATCGCCAACCGATCAGGATCTTGAATGCGCCGTAGCCAGAAGGATCGGTGCTACATACAAACCCATCACAGGATTCGGTTGCACAGACTGCTCCTGCGTATCGCATCTGCATTTTGCTGAGCGGTACGAACATCTACCGGATACTGTCATGCAGGCGCATACCAGTGCAGGGCTCATCTCCACAATGCTTAAATGATACTATCGCGAAACTGATTACCAATGGCGAAGAGAACCACTGAAAAGTATTGCACATCATGCGGTGTGCATCTGGTTGAACCTGGATACACGCAGTTTCCGTGTCCGATCTGTGGAACAACAATCGGCAGATGCGTTTCATGCCGTAAGCAGAGCAATGTGTACACCTGCCCCAAATGCGGATTTACAGGACCATGACCATGAGGTGTTGATTAAATGGGAGAAGTAGTAGCAGTAATTAAGATCATGCCAGCAGGCGTGGATATCGACCTCGAAACGCTCAAAGAAAATCTCACATCTGCGATACCAGCAGGCATTGAACTGAGAGGGATCACAGAAGAGCCAGTTGCATTTGGGCTTGTTGCTCTGATGGTGACTGTTGTTGTTGGCGATGTCGAGGGCGGAACCGAACCGGTCGAAAAAGCGTTTGCGCAGGTGCCAGATGTCGAAAGCGTGCAGGTGGTCGAGATCGGCAGACTACTGTAAAGGGCTCGTAGATCAGGGGTAGATCGTTACGTTCGCAACGTAAAGGCCGCGGGTTCGAATCCCGCCGAGTCCATTGCGGTTATCCGGATGTCACTGCTGTTCTGGCGCCAAAATAGAAACCAACGACAATGAAGGTGAGCTGGGTATACGCCTGAACAATCTCTTTTTGAAAGATACCAAAGCCGGTGCATGAAGAAACCGTTAGAATTATGAAACCAACGACGAACGTCCCTGCGATGGCTCTTCTCATCTCACCTTTATCGAGTTTATGATCCTTATCCTTCAACCATCCGAGCAGAATCATTCCCCAGAACGTTACAAACATCAGCGCAAACGCCGTACCTGCAACCCATACTGCCGGAGGACTCGTTGAAGTCGGGGATGTAACAGTTACAACGAGATCGCCTCCAACGCTCGTGCCGGTCACATTGACACCTGAAACTCTGCCTGAGATCGGATAACTTCCTTCAGTAGTATTGGGAGATGCTTTTATTTCGTAGGTGATCGTCCGGTCATCCTCAGCACCTGCAGATAGCCATGTCCACCGTAATTCAGACTCAGAAGCATCGAATATCGCTTCTGCATGATCGGCACGGGTCACGATCCAGCCAGCTGGGATGGTTTCATCCAGCTCAAGACTGCTTATCTTCTGACTCGCATCCGGTGTGACATTCAATGTTAGCACAACATCGAACACAGAACCAGTAACTGGACGAATGTCTCTTGTTGCTGTCAGTTCAGGAGAGACTCTCTCCTGAGCACCTATCACCGGTAAAATCGAGACCAGTACAACGAGTACCGCCGCAACCATCAAAACTTTCCTTCTCCGAACACGACCTGAGATCAATCTCATGGCATACACCTCCCTGAAATATATAAACATGCTCCTTATAAATCGTTTTGCAAGAGCGGCACACAACACTAATGTAACAACTCGCCTTCCATAGTTACTGAGGCGCCATGAGCATGAACAGGATCGTAAAGCGGGTCGGAATCGTTTCTCGATACGACGAACCCGGTGCAATCAAACTGGCAGAACTGGTGTACAGACATCTCGAATCGAGATCAGGTATCGAAGAGATCATATTCGAGCAGGATACTGCCTCCGGACTCGGGATCGACGGCGTTTCAATCGAAGAGCTAAGAGCTGATCTGCTGATCGTCATCGGAGGTGACGGTACGATTCTGCGCACCATCCAGAAACTGCGAACACAGATACCGATTCTTGGAATCAATTTTGGAAGAGTCGGTTTTCTTGCGGATGCCACACCCGAAAACGCGCTCGAGATGATCGATGATGTGCTAACTGAGTTTAAAGTCGAGGAACGGATGCGGCTTACGATCCGTATCAACGGAGATACGCTCCCGCGTGCAACCAATGAAGCGGTGATCGTTACGACACGTCCTGCCAAGATGTTTGCATTCCGTATTCTGGTGGATGATCATGAACTCGACTGTCTGCGCGCAGATGGCATCGTCTTTGCAACGCCAACCGGCTCAACAGCTTATGCAATGAGTGCAGGAGGTCCGATCGTTGACCCGAAGGTAAGTGGCGTGGTCGTCGTGCCGCTTGCACCATACAAACTGTCGTCGAGACCGTGGGTAGTCTCCTCTGAGAGTGTGATCACGGTTGAGCCGATACCAGCTTTCAAGGATGCGGCTATCGTGATCGATGGACAGCACACGCAGTCGGTACATGCTGGTGATGTCATCACCATCACAACAGCAGAGGAGTCCGCGCTGTTTGTAAAGACCGGATGGTGGTTCTATGAGAAGGTGCGGAGCAAACTGTAAACGTGTCTGTGGCACGGGGCGTTGAGTTGCGGTGTGGTGGATAGCCTCCAACCTCCGTAAGGTTTAAATGAAAGAAATATCTCATTATGATAATGTACATAATGATGTACATGTGGGGGAATCTCTGTGCGTCAAAACAATAGCAGAATACACAATCCAATTACAGGGAAGATTGGAGTATCGGCTTCGCATATCGATTTCGATAGCGCATCGATGACATGGTACGCGCAGAGACGAATTCTATAGGAGGAAATTAAATGAACAAGAGTAAATCAGCGCATATTCTCGCGATATCGATTCTATTAACCATGATCTGCGCAGTTTCGGCAGTTTCGGGTGATGGATCGGTATCACAGGATGAACTTACAAGAATAGATACCATAAATACAGCAATAAGAGCGAATGGGAGCAACTGGGTTGCGGGCACAACATCTGTCTCAGGGCTTTCGATAGAAGAGAAGAGGAGATTGTGCAGTGCAAGGATTACTCCGGTTCCGGAGAATCTCACTGTGATGTGTCCGCCTGTTGGCGCGGGGGTGTCCTACGGCACATTTGACTGGCGTAATAAGGACGGCAAGAACTGGATGACACCGGTTAGGAATCAGGGATCCTGTGGAAGTTGCTGGGCATTTGGCGTGATTGGTGCTGTGGAGGCGATGATCGATATCGATGCAGGCGATCCGACAAAAGACGTTGATCTGTCAGAACAGTGTCTTGTATCGGATTGCTGTAACGCCGGGAGTTGTGGCGGTGGATACCCGACCGGTGCGCTTGCTTACATCAGAGATCACGGGGTGCCGAATGAAACATGTTTTTCATACAGGGCACGTAACAGCGCATGCACACCATGTGATGACTGGGCAGAACACGTATGGAAGATCGAAGACTTCGCATACATCGACTCCACAACCGATGCTTACAAATGGGCTCTCCATGAATACGGTCCGATGGTTGTGGTATTGAAGGTGCCTGATGACTGGTTCTACTATACCGGGGGAATCTATGAACCCACTGTATCGTTTTCAGATGGGGTCGGCTGGGCAAATCACTGCGTTGTGCTGGTCGGGTATAACGATGCGGAAGATTGCTGGATCATCAAGAACAGCTGGGGCAAATACTGGGGCGAGAATGGTTATGCAAGGGTCCGTTATGGAAATCTTGAACAATATAACTATGGATATGCGGTGATAAATACAACCTGTCCAGGTGCACCGGTGATACTGGTTGATCCTGCCGAGGTCAATGCGACCGTACCAATCGATGGCAATGGTTCAATGAATCTGACGGTCACAAATAATGGAGACGACCTGCTGACATATTCGATGATCGATGATGAGGGCTGGCTGATCGAATCTCCGACAAACGGTACGGTGGAACCCGGAAGCCTTGCAAACATTACCGTGACGTACGATGCCACTGGTTTGAGCGCGGGCAGCCATAGTGCGAACATCACCATTACAGACGATGATCATGAGACTCTGCGCATTCCGGTGCATTTAACCGTTACTCCAAAGGTGATCTCCACCGATTCAACCGGAATGGAGAAGAACGGATACCTGCTCGGTGATGATGTCTATGTGAAAGTTTATGGGCTCATACCGGATACGCAGTACAGGATCTATATTCAACCCGATCCGGTAAATGAAGGGGATACGCTCATCAATACTCCACTGGATTTTTATGGTGTTGAAAGCGTGATTTCCAGTCCAACCGGTCAGATCGCAAATACGCTGATCTGGCAGAGCGTACTGAACAGTCCATGGAACGAGAAATGGGATATCGTTCTTGATAATTGTGCAGCAGGTACGGCAGGCACGTACGATATCGCTTATGATGGTCTGGGCAGGTTCGAAACTCTGGCATCAGACATCACACCACCAGTGGTTAGTTCGGTGAGTCTCAATAAAACAGAGGTGACCGCAGGCGATTCTATTCTTGTCACATGCAATGCTGCAGATGATGATGAAGTGTCCAGTGTAGCCGCTGACGGGGTAGAACTCGTCAGGAGTGGTGATGTGTGGTCTGGCATTATCATCGCAGCCGCCGGAGGCACCCACGTTGTCAATGTATCCGCTATCGATGCATCAGGCAATGCTGGCTGGAACAATTCAACGTCATATACGGTGATTGATACAGTGATTGGTGACACCGTAAGTATTGGATCAGCCACCGGTTCAAAGGGCAGTGTTGTGACCGTGCAGATCGGTCTGGCTCATGCGGAGAACATCACCGGAGTCTCGCCAACCATCACGTACAATCCATCAGTCGTGCAGGTGCTGAACATGTCTGTCAACACATCGGTCGTTACCATGGATATGCAGGGAACTCCGAATATCGATAATACGGCTGGGATGGCAAGAATGTCGTTGACGAGTGCTGGCATCACAGTAGCAGGCACAACACCCATCGTTGATGTGACATTCCATCTTGCTGACAACAATGGTCTGTCCACTGATCTGAAGTTTGTGAACACTGCGATGATGCTGTCGGATACAGACTTCAATGCATTCGCGCCAGCGATCATTGAAGACGGCAGCATTACGATTCTGATGAAGGGTGATTTCAATGGCAATGATGTGATCGATATTGGCGATGTTGCAGAGATCGCAAATCTTCAATCAGGTAACCTCGCAACCACGTCAGAGAATCTTGTTGTAGGCGACTTTAACAACAATGGTTTGATCGATGTCTACGATGTTGCAAAACTTGCAGACTACCAGTTAGGTAATATAGGTGAATTATAACCTCGAGAATTGGGACATAGAAGACATACACCGATAGAACTTCAATATACTTTGCCGATTGTCATGATCCCGGCAGAAGAGACGATAAGGATCCTGATGACCGGCGTATTTTTCATTTTATGCACGCACGCTGTCGATTTTTTTGTGTACGCGATTGTTATGAACCTTACCACGTAACGAGCTCTTATGTGAGTCCAACACCTGCATGATCAATTTCTTTCGGAGATACTGCACAAGGTCGCAATCATCTCTCACTGATCCGGTTCACCATCTTCACAGCAGCCTCGACCGCACGCTTTGCATAATCCACACGCTGATGCGCTTCCATGCGTGTCATTCCAGGACCTGATATACCGAGCGTGACCGGTTTGTCATACTCAAGTGCGAGATCCATGATCTTTCTTGCTGCGTGCTGCACCACGATCTCATCGTGGTTGGTTGCGCCTTCGATCACGCAGCCGATGGTTACGACAGCATCGATCCTCTCATCGGATACGAGCTTCTTAATCGCAAGAGGCATATCATACACTCCTGGAACCATGATCGTCTCAACAACAACAGCACCAAGAAACCCGGCATGTTCTCTTCCAAGCAGTTCCATCTGGTATGTCAGATCCCGGTTGAACTCAGATACCACGAATCCCAATCGAATAGCCATTATTAATCTCCATCTGCGATATTAAAACTAAAAAATGGAATCCGAGAACATCTATTTTGAGGGGATGGATGGCTGTATGAAATCAAACAACCTATGAAGGATTTCCCGAATTCCATGTGTATGTTTTCGTATCGATAGTAGATAAATGTTGGGTTTTGCATCCTCATATCGTAACAACCATCGCTGCCGTATCCTTCCATGCCTGTACGAATCCATCGGTCGAAACGCCTGTGAATGCATCGATCAGGCAGAGATCAGAGCGCTCGAGAATCGA
>PIXW01000169.1 GCA_003601535.1 ANME-2 cluster archaeon | reverse complement strand
TGGAAGAATGTTACCGGGTGCTCAAACCAACCGGCAGTATCTACGTGCATCTGGACTGGCACGCGGTTCATTATGTAAAGGTGGCGATGGATGAGATATTTGGATACGGGAACTTTAGGAATGAGATAATATGGCATTATGGAGCTAGGGCAACTGTTAGGAAAAGTGGACTGCCGCGTAAACACGATACAATATTATTATACAGTAAATCATCAAAATACACGTTCAATCCGATCTACAGACCATACAAAGATACCGAGATGAAGAGGTACAACAAACGTGATGAAAAAGGACAGTATGCCCTCATAAAACGAAAACGGAGAGACGGAACGGTATATTATGGTAAAAGTTACGTTAATGAGAAGGGTGCGCCAGAAACCGACGTTTGGGATATTCCAACAATGGCATCAACATCAAGAGAGCGCCTGGGATACCCCACACAGAAGCCAGAAGCCCTGTTGGAGCGCATAATAAAAGCCAGCAGCAAGCCGGGTGATCTAATCCTTGATCCGTTCTGTGGATGCGGCACTGCCCTTGCGGTTGCACAACGACTCGGCAGGCGATGGATTGGTATCGATGCAGAAATGCCTGCCTGTGTGGTGATGCAACAGCGACTGGATAAATTGGGCAGCAGACCAGAGATCATCGATGAAGTGGAGTTGATGACCGAAGCGAAGTTACGGGATATGAAACCGGCACTGTTCCAGGCGTGGGCGGTCAAGGCAGTTCAGGGTAGGATGAATCGAAAACTATCCGCCGATGGCGGTATAGACGGGTGGACGATTGTTGGTGACCCGATACAGGTTAAACGTAGTGACCGCGTGGGTGTGAAGGTCGTAAGGGAATTTCAGACAGTGATCCAGGACGACAACCGGATGGGAGGCATAATCATAGCATTCGGTTTCACATCAGGAGCGATAAAGAAGGCGGAAGACGCCAAATCTAAATACGGTATCAATATCGAATTGAAAACCGTAAAAGAGTTATTACAGTAACTAATCAGTTACAAAAGACACAAGAGGTCGTAAAATTATGGAATACAGTATAACAGAACAGGTGGCGAAGGTCAATGAACTGGACTGAAAAGTACAGACCGCATACATTCGATGAGGTCATAGGACAGGATGAGATTGTGGACACGATCAAAGGGATGTTGGATCGCGATGGCGACATACCAAACATCCGGATGATCGGCGAGCCCGGAACCGGTAAGACAACGGTGGCATACTTGATCGGACAGGAACTACTCAAAGAGTTCTTCGAGATGAATTTTGTAGAGTACAATGCATCGAACGAAAGAGGCGTCGACACGATACGTGACGTGATCAAAAGTTCACTCCCCCAGCCGATGTTCACACCGATCAGGGTGATATTTCTGGATGAATCGGATGGGCTCACACCACAAGCGCAAAACATGTTGCGGAAACCACTTGAGAATCGGGGATCGACTCGATTCATCCTATCGGCGAACCAGGACATATTCATCAAACCGATCAGGTCACGATGTGTCGTATTCGAGTTCCAACCAATCGATAAAGACGCGATCCAGGAAAGACTTGAGTACATAGCAGAGCAGGAAGGGTTATCACTGAACGGCGAGATAGAAGAAATCGCAAGGAACTGTGATGGCGACATGAGAGCGGCTATCAACGAACTTCAGAGACATGCGTACAGCAGTCCTGTTGAGGATGATGGCGAGGCTCTGCTAGCATCGATACGCAACATGGACACAGAGGTGGATTGAATGGCGGAAGCTGACAAAACACTTGAAAAGTTCATAGACGACGATTTGAACTTCCACAACAGTGATGAACTTGATGAGAAGTTCGCAGCGCTTGCTAAATCTGAAGATATGCTTGATTATTGGGCATCACGCATTAACCCAAAGGTAGTTGGGATGGAGGAGGAGAAGCGAGCGACTGCACTGTGCCTTGCATCACACAACGATAAGTTTGGTGACAGGGGGCGGTTGCACTTATTACTTCACGGTGATCCCGGTACCGCGAAGACACTTATCCTGGACTGGGCGGTCTTTAAACTCGGTGCGATAGGGGCATCCATGAGAAGTTCACAGGTTGGTTTGACTGCAGATGCATCAGGTAATGAGGTCACACTCGGTGCACTGCCTAGAGCAAACAACGGCATCATCTGCATTGATGAGATAGAGAAGTTTGACCAGAAGTCACTACAGGGGCTACTCGAAGCCCTTGAAGAGGGTCGAATCCATATCGATGTCGGTAAAACACACACAGTCATTGATGCGAAAGTTCGATGCCTGGCATGTGCGAACGACACAAGAAAACTATCCCGTGAACTGATGGATCGGTTCGATTTTAAGATCGAGGTACATAAACCAGAACTGGAATTCAAGCGTAAAATCATGCGATCTCGGATCAAGTACTGGTTCAGAGAAAAAGAGGGATACGACGGGATCAACCTTAAAAACTATCTGCACTGGATACAGAGATTCGAGCCCGGGATCAGCAACAGTGTCCGAGATATCTGGATGAAACTGATGGAAATGTATCTGGTGCTCACCGAATCAGATGCAAGCATCAGAGAAGAAGAAAGCATGATACGGATCGCAACGACGCTAGCTAAAATGCACCACAGGGATGCAATACCCGAAGACATGTTGCGGGCGATAAAGATACGTCACCCGGATCTAAACGGTGGGAAGATGAAACTACTTGAGAAGATCATACAGGAGGAAACAGCATGAATGTCTACATAAAACTGCGCAACTACAGACGAGCCGTTCTACTCGGCATCGATGAAAATCTACCCGAGCTGATGAACAGGTTACTCGAATCGTACATGGATGACATGGAAAAGAACCAATCACCCCGTGAATGATCACGGGGCGATGTGTTTTTTTTAACGGGAAACCTACTTTATTTTTTTCATCCAGAGTATCCTTTTTGAGCGACGTTCTACCGGACTGAGCCGTTCGGCATCTTTTCTATCGCTGTACCGAGTTAAGACGACGTCGCCGTTATCACGGAGCACTATGACCATCGGGGGGTCGGTGCTCCGGTACAGTTCCTGTGCACTGCCTGGTTCAGGCAGGTCTATTTCAACGATTGTTTTTACCATGTACGTATCTCCGTTGGTAGGTATAGCGGGGGATGGATTTGAACCATCGATCTTCGAGTTATGAGCCCGACGGGGAAACCTGGCTGCCCTACCCCGCTGTTAGACCCCCACCACTGACCGCCCTCCCCTGGGGCAGAAATAGCTGTACCAAGAAACCGATTGCGGGTGGTGGGGGTGTCGCATATTCTATTCCATGTTCTATTTAAATACGCGCCTTATAAAGTCATCGACTCTCGGCTCACGTATCTTCACGAGAGCCTCTCTGATCTCGTCGATACACGTATCAGCGTCATCATATTCCGATGATTCCACGCGTATGTTCTCGTAGTTGCCGAGATTAACGGTTACGGCTATTTTCATGGTTATTCCACCTCGTCTTCGTCATCCATCCGTTTCAACAGATTGGAAAGGCTTACCTGTGCAGCAATCAGATTATCATGCGCGTTAAAATTAAATAATTCTGAATCTGCTCGCATATCACGCAATTTGCGGATAATGAACCGCAAATCATCTTTGAAATCCTGTATTTCTATCTTTCTTGGTTGTATCATATCTTTCACCCCTATAAACAACTTATCCGCTTAAGCGCCAGCAGCGCCAGTAACACCGCGATCATCACTGGATACGCGGATAGGATGATTCTTGTTAGGATGTCGTATTCTCTTTCTTCCCACATCTTACAGGCGATCACAAGGAAAGCAATACACATGATGGTTTCAGCGAGACCGAGTATCAAATCGATTATCATGTGACTTCCTCCTATAAACCAGTGCATATCCACTCCAATGCCGCCAACCCAAGCACCACGCCGAACACTGCCACGATCACCGCCGCGATGATCGCGATCTGATCGTTTTTGTGTGTATGCGCCCCTTCCCACGCTACGAAAAGCAGGAAGAGGCTCATAACAGCAGAAACAGTGCCATACAAAATATCGCTCAAGATCATCACATCACTCCACGTACGTTTCATACGCATCGACGATCACCGGTGCTCCCTCTGGGAAACAGACCTCGTATGCCTCTGGGACAACCCTCTTTGCATCCGGCAATCCGACATGCAACAAGATCATCCGCATAAAACGTTTGACCTCGTGCTCGCTCCACGTAAACCGGTCTTCGCCGTCCAATATGGATTGACGCATCAGCATCAGGGCGTCTATCACCATCCGCCATTCGTACGGCTTCATCAGCACCATAATTGCGTCCTTCACGTCATCACCCCCTGTACCACTGGAGTACCTTCAACCCGAATAACCCGATCACGACCATGTAAATACTCGGCATTTCAGGCACGGGTGGGGGTGGAAAATGATTCCCACCACCACCGCCGCCATGTGCATACATACCACACTTATGCGCATACAGCCACGATTCGTTATGTCGAGGATCGCAGACCGACCACGTTTCACTGGAATCGTTGGTTTCGTTGGTGGATACGTCATCACCGGTCTCGTTTAATCGGGTAGGCGTCAGTGTCGGTGTTTGTGCAGGCGTAGGTGTAGGTGTGGGGGCAACTTCACTGCTCGCAGGCGTCAATCCTGCTGTGTCGTTCTCCACATCCGGACCGACACAACCGGATAGCATCAGTGATATTGTTACCAATATCAGCAGGGGGGTTCTCTTATTCACTTTCACACCTCTACAACATATCGTCGTGGTTGACATGGGATGGTTGACTGTCCTGTATGATCTTAGCCTCTTTAGCGGATATCGACCGGATACCCAGTAGTTCAGACCACATCCTCGACCTGAGCTTCCCGATACACGTCCGGAGAGCGAACTCACGCACGTCTGCCAGGTAGGACATCAGCGGGATGATCTTGTGCATGGGAACACCCTCCTTCGGCACGAGCATACCGTTTGTGTTGTACTCGACCTCATC
>PIXW01000168.1 GCA_003601535.1 ANME-2 cluster archaeon | reverse complement strand
TGTGAGATTTGCTGTAATCTGCACGGTACGATTATCAGCAAACGTCTCATAAGTTCCCGCGGTAAGGTTCAGAGTATCTGCTGAAGCGATCTGGATCGATAGCACGATTGCGCAGATGATAATCACTCGTCCCCATTTCATCTCAAACACCCCATTATCATAATGATGTGTTGCGATCTGATATAAAACTTTCGTGGAGCTGGTGCTACAGTTATGGTTCTCATAGAGCGTCGTATGTTCGAGCGGCGGTAGCGGCGAGATGCACTCGGCGACTGCTGCCGGATCGAAGCGGAGAACTGGCATGATTGCGAGCGGTGGCAACCGCGTCACCCCGCAACCCCGGCCACTGGCAGGATGTGTTTGATCAACCTTCTTCTGAAAAAGGTTGGACTGGAAAGATCAATTACAGCCGGATACACAGGACATATCATGACCGAAGCACTCATCGAACTTGCGCACGTCTGGAAGATCTTTGGAGAAGCCGAAGCAGCGACGGTCGCTGTTCGTGATGTGAGTCTGACGATCGATAAGGGTGAGTTCGTGGCGATCATGGGTGCATCCGGCTCTGGCAAATCAACGCTCATGTATCAGATCGGAATCCTCGATGTTCCAACGAGAGGCGAGATATGCATCAAAGATCACAGGATTTCTGAGATGGACGAGAACGAGCGGGCAAGGCTCAGAAGGGATGTGCTCGGATTCGTATTTCAACAATTCAACCTGGTACCAACGTTCACCGTGCTCGAGAATGTTGAGGTACCGATGGTTCTCAGGAATGTGGACGAGTCTGAGCGAAGAGAACGCGCAAAAACGCTTCTCGATTCGCTCGAACTCGGGCATAGGCTCGATTATTATCCGAATCAACTCTCTGGCGGTCAGCAGCAGCGGGTTGCAATAGCAAGAGCGCTTGCAAACGATCCTGAGATCATACTTGCGGATGAGCCGACCGGTAATCTTGACACAAAATCTGGAGAGATGGTGTTTGATATCCTTACGGCTCTGCACGATCAGGGGAAGACGATTGTGCTGGTCACTCACGATCCGAATCTCGCCAGAAGAGCGGAGCGGACCATCCGGATACAGGATGGAGCGGTTGTTTAGGGCGGTTCGGGATTGAACGTTTCCGCGATCCAGCAGTTATCACTGGCTCACCCAAGCCCGAGCAGCGATGACACAGCCGCCTTGCACACGACTGCGCTGATTGCGCCGATCCACACCATGGTCACGAAATGGGTGGTTCCATTCAATAGATTACCGCCATCCACGAATCTGATCATCAACGCAGACAGGAACGAGTGCAGCACAATGATTACGGTCACCAGTGTGTACAGGATGCCAACATTGATATCAGTATACAGAACCATGCCTGACGACATGCCTGGCGGTACCTCCACACTTTCGAACATGCCCCGCATCAGTTCCACCACACCAAGCGAAACATATAATGTAAACCCGATGCCTGCTGTGAGCCCGTAGAAGACGCCGATCATCGTCGATGCAGATTGATATCTGAACTTTCGCAGCCTGATGATATGGTTAAAGTTAGTTGCAATCATATCGCCAACGACCTCAGCCTTGGCTCCAAGATGTGTGGATTCGACGAACATTGCACTGAATCGCTGGATCAGGTTACTTCCGGTCTCGACCGCAAAGAAATTCCATGCCGCCAGTTTGTCGATACGTGCTACCAGTCTGCTGTACAGGCGGTTGATGTTTACTGTGAGGGGGCCAAAATCATGCACACGCAAACTCTTCAGCGCATCAATAACCATTCCGCCCCTTGCGCCAGCAGAACTTCCAAGTGATCTGATGAACGATGGATAGTTATCGTCCTTCCGCTTGATCTTTTTCTCTTCTTTTGCAGCGATGCGACCTGTATATATCAGAGGCGTGAATACCATTGCGGTTTTGATCACCCCTGGCGCATCGACAAATCTGACAAGGAGAAGAGCGATCATGCATCCTGCAAGTGAGATACTCACCGATCGCTTGAGATTGCGGTCAGCGTCACTCTCGATATCCAGTTGCTGCCATATCTGATCCTTGGGCATCTTTGCCCTGATGAACAGGATGACCGCAATATCGGTTATCACGAAAGAAAAAACAGATATCAGCATCAGATTCGTGGCATTCATGCCTGTGATGATTGGCATGATCGCTGAAAACGATGCAAGGAAGATGAGCGACATAATCAGGGATACAAACATCTCTTTTATGATATCAACAGTCGTAAGCGCGCTGTTGTACATCGTGGCGTAGTCACTCATAACAGTATCCTGCTCCGCATGTAGAAATTGTTCGATCTGCTCTCCTGACTGCACAGCATGTGCGAACCGGTCCAGAAAATCTGCGAATATCTCTGACGGAGTCCGCTCAGCAACGAACCTGCACGCATCAGCGAGACTCATGTTCCATGTATCCATGAGCAAATATATTTTTCTGGACTCCTCTCCTAACAGACGATAGTTCGGATCCTCTGCAAGAATACGAAACAGTTCCTTGCGTGATGTCTGAGCCACGGCAAGTGCGCCCATCTGCGTAACATAATAGTGTATATCGCCATCGATATCCTTCGCCTTGCTTGCTGCTACTGAAAAAGGATACCTCACCACGAATGCGATGCATATAACCGGGAGAACTGCCAGGATATACTGCGCATTCCCGACAAAGAGTTTCGGGAACAGAATATGCAATAAAAATGCAAGTATAAATCCAAAAACCACAATTGGAAGAGCAAATCGTTTGATGTATCTCGGAAGCGGCATATTCAGCGATGCAATTGCCTTTTTACTATCCATGATACTCCCCCACCGCAGTTTCAATGAAACTATGGTATCAGGCTATTGTATTCTTTTCGGTGTCAAAAAGTTTACAGTCCTCACACCGGATATCAATACATGAAACTTGTAATCGGGATTACAGGCGCATCAGGTGTGCAGTACGGCATACGCCTTGTAGAAGTCTTAGAAGAGGTGGAGACGTATCTGATCATCACACGGACTGCGCGCCAGATAATCGAGATCGAATCAGACACTGATATCCATTCAATTGAAAAACTCGCAGACCATATACTGGATGAATACGATTTTACATCTTCGATTGCCAGCGGCTCGCACCTCTTCGATGGCATGATAATCGTACCGTGCAGCATGAAGACACTCGGAAGCATCGCAAACGGGATATCAGGTAATCTGATCACAAGGGTTGCTGATATCTGTCTCAAGGAGGAGAGAAGATTGATTCTGGTTCCAAGGGAGACTCCGCTTAGTCTGATCCATATCGAGAATATGCTCCGTCTAAAACGCGCCGGTGCGGTGATCCTTCCTGCCTGCCCAGGATTCTACCCGAAGCCAGACCGCATCTCAGATGTTATCGACATCATCGTCGGAAGGATACTGGATCTGCTTGAAATCGAACATGAATTATACGAGCGGTGGGGTTAATACTAAACTTTTCACAAAAGTTTAATCAAAAACTGCCCTTCGGGTAGATATTGTATGGGCGGTGGGGTTAATACACAGGTTAGAATCATGTTATATCATGACTGTTAATTATCCACTGATATATGAAGGGCATCCCGAGTGGTTTGGTGAATGGTACAAGCCATTGATCCTGCTGATTCTACTGATCGCGTTATTTTTTATAATTCCTTACATCTACATCGAATTATTCGAACCGTACGTAAAACAGGTCATACGAAAGAGATGAGCGATGATAGTTACGCGCCTCACATCCGGATGTGAAGCCATCGACGATCTGCTTGGTGGTGGATTTGAGACTGGCGTGGTGACACAGTTATTTGGCGCGCCCGGATCAGGAAAGACGAACATGATCCTTCAACTGATCATAGAATGTGTGAAGAGTGAAAAAAAAGCCGTATTCATAGATTCGGAGGGTTTTTCTCCGGAACGGTTTGAACAGATTGCAGGAAGCGATGCAGCAACGATTGCAAAGGATGTGATCGTATATGAACCGATAAATCTGGAACAGCAATATTCTTCCATAAAAGAACTCGATAAAATCGTCAAAGAGAATGTGGGTCTTGTTATCCTGGATTCAGCCACCGCCTTCTACAGGCTCGCACTTGAGGGCGAGAATAATATTACGCTCAGAAGAGAGCTCGCAAATCAGATCGCACATCTGCACAGAATCGCAAGAAAGTACGATGTTGCGGTTGTCATCACCAATCAGGTCTATACAGACATCGATTCAGGCGAATTGTGCCCGGTTGGCGGCACCATGATCGAGCATCTCTCCAAAGCGATCATCAAACTCGAACATGTTGGCACAGGCAGGCGGCGGGCTGTGATACGTAAACACCGGTCGAGACCAGAGGGCGTGTCCTGTGATTTTCTGATCACCCAGCAGGGGGTGAAATGATCCATATCATAGCTATGGCACGGGCAATCGCATTCATCACAATCGGTGTGCTGCTCGCAAACATCATCGTCGAGACTGGCATCCTGGCAAGGTTCGGAGTGCTCACAGCAGGGATATGCAGGATATCCAATCTCTCTCATAGATCTGTGCTCTCGCTTCTGACATGCATCATGAGTTCGACGAGCGGAAAGTCGATGCTTGCCGAATTCTACAACAGAGGAGAGGTGGGCAGAACCGAGACGGTGCTCACGGTTGTGATGAGCACGTTTCCGGTTGTGGTTGGAGAATCGCTGTTTCGAGTACATGCACCGATTGCAATCGGGCTACTCGGACCGGCAGTTGGCGGGACGTATGTCGCGCTCACGCTATTTGCGGCATTCATCCAGACACTCGGCGCATTGATCGCCTCACGAGTCCTGCTTTCAAGAACACGGTCTGACGTTGTAGCCGAACCATCGAAGCAGGAACCAATCGCACTCAACTGGCAGATCATCAAAAAAGGTGCGGAACAGGCATATCCAACCCTGAGAAAGATCGTTCCGATCCTGCTCGTCTCAATGCTTACAATCGAAGCCTTATTGAATCTCGGTTTAGGTGTATATATCGCGCAAGCGTTCAGCCCGATCCTGAATCTTCTGGGTCTGCCAGGCGATGTCATCTATGCGCTGATCGCACAGTTCCTGCATTTCTCTGCCGGGTATGCAGCGATACATACGATGCTGCTGGAGGGGGTTGTCACCGAAAAACAGGCAATTCTAACGCTTTTAATTGGGAGTATGGTTGTTATAACGATGATTTATGTGAAATACAGTTTTTCAATGTATGTTTCGTTATTTGGTAGGTTAGGATTTACAATTACAGCGATCCACTATCTGTCCAGCATGATCGCAAAGATTATCACGATTGCGGTGGTGGTGGTCTGGTATTGATGTGTTTGCTTAAGAACCACGAGTCTGCGCAGACTGTGCGATCTTGTGGGTTAAAGCGTTGCCGCTCCATCATGAGGATCCGTAGCTTTAAAGTATTACGATGGATTTAACCATGATGGATACTATCTGATATTTGATACAACAAAGGAGATCATTCAAATGAACACAGGTATACTGGTACTCGGACATGGGAGCACGCTCCCGTACAACAAGGAGCTCGTTGAGCAGGTGGCAGAGACGATCGCTGGCTATGGAAATGCTGTCGTGCGAACCGCGTTTCTGAACATCAACCAGCCAACGTTGAAGCAGGGTCTGGAAAGTTTCAAAGGAACTGGCGTTGATAAGATCGTCGCGCTTCCGATCTTTCTTGCACACGGCGTTCACACGCTTGAGGATATTCCTCGCGAGCTGAACCTGAATGAGGACAAAAAAGCAACGATCGAGATCGACGGAGGGATGGTTGAGCTTGTGTATGCAGAACCGTTTGGCGCAGACGCGTCTATCGCTGAACTTGCATACAGAAGAGCAAACGAAGCGCTCTCACGTTGACCGCGAGATTCTGCAGTTCATGAATAAAAAATATGGACATTGCAGTGCTCGATCTGACGCACGGCGGTACTCTGATCGCGCAGTGTCTCGCAGAGACGGACACGGTTACTGCTGTTGATGTATACCATACGCTCGATGATCGTGCAGGGCACGATCTCAAATCATCTGGCATATCCCTTTTAACAGAACCTCCTGATGCAGATGATTTCGATCTGATCGTGTCGCCTGTTCATCTGGATCAGGCGTACCCAACGCTCTGTGGTGCGCGCGCTGCTGGCATACCAGTTATCACGCATCATGCCGCTGTCCATGAGATTCTGAACCAGCGCCTTCAGCGCTATGAAATAATCGAAGTCACTGGCACGACCGCAAAGACGAGCACCGTGCAAATACTTGCAGGAATATTATCAACATGTACAGATAAAAAAATCATCTCGCACACCAGTGCAGGCGTCGATTACTGGGAGGGCGGCATCTCAAGAACGATAGCAAGGTTCAGTATCGCACCAGCAAGCATCATCAGAGTGGTAAGATCGGTCAGGACTGAACCGGATCCTGATATATTCATCTTCGAGGTATCGCTCGGTGGCACAGGGCTCGCAGACACCGGTATCATCACCACGCTTTCAGGAGATTACCTGATTGCGAATAATACCAGAGCAGCATCCGATGCAAAGATGCAGATGATACATTGCGCAAAACCGGGATCAACGCTGATTCTGGGAAGCGATATAATCTCTGATTCAAACGCCATCACATTCGGGAACGATGGAGATGTATATTTCGAGAGCATCGATCCGAAACACGCCACAATCGCAGCGATGGACGAACAGATTGAGTTCACAGTCAATGATTATGATATCTTCTCGTACGACATAGCAATTCTTGGTGCGGTGACTGCTGCGATCTCGATGAACATCGATGTGGGATGCATAAAATCTTTTCTTGACAATTTCAGTGGTGTAAGTGGAAGAATGAGGATATTTAAGATCAATGGAAGAACGATCATCGATAATTCAAATTCAGGTATGAACATACCGTCTGCAGAATCTGCGATCGATCATGCCAGACGAATAGCAGATAAAGGGAAGATCGTTGCGATCATCGGGATCGAGAAGTACAATGTCTGCGAAGGGCTTGATCCGGATGGCGTGAGTGAACTGATTAGAAGAAACAGAGATTTCATTGATCGCTTCATCACTGTTGGTATGACTGGTGATTATAACGTTTCTGATCTGGATACAGGGATGGATCTGGCGATGAATTTGACAGAGGAAGGTGACATGATCATATCATGCGTCAAGTGTTTCAGATAAATATATAAATCGTCAACAGCAATATTTATATCTTCACAATCATAGATGCATTCGATCATGGGCTCGTGGTCTAGTCGGTTATGACGTTGCCTTCACACGGCAGAGGTCCTGCGTTCGAATCGCAGCGAGCCCATCGCTGGGGGATGGGTATTTTTCAGTAAGGTTAATATATCAATTCATACCACTAATATCAGAAGTACAGAAATAGTATGCTGAAGGATACCAAATGCTTCTTGAAGACATCATAAAAACAATCAAGATCGAGAATGTGGTCGCATCCACATCGATATCAAGCACCATCAATCTCGAATCTGTGTCTGAGATGATTGAAGGGGCTGAATACAACAAAAAGAGGTTTCCTGGTGCAATTTATCGTCTTGCTGAACCGAAACTTGCTGTTCTTGTTTTCGGAAGCGGAAAGATCGTGTGCACCGGTGCAAAAAAGATTCAGAACGTCAAGGTCGGAATAACAAAGATCCTTGAAAAACTTGAGGAGATCGGAATCAGTACCGATGGACAGACCGAACTGGTTCTGCATAATATTGTTTCATCTGCGGATCTCGGATGTGAAATCAACCTTGATGCTGTTGCAATGGGTATCGGGTTCGAAAACATCGAATATGAGCCAGAACAGTTTCCAGGTCTGGTTTATCGAATCGCGGACCCAAAATCTGTTGTATTACTTTTCGGATCCGGAAAGATGATCATCACCGGATGTAAAAGTCCGGAAGATTCAAAACTTGTCGTTATCAAAATCGTAAACGATCTCGGTGAACTTGGTTTGTTATGATTCCGATCACTGACAATCATATCCATCTCGATCGCAGGGGAAAAGGGATTTTAGCAGTCAAGGAGTTCGCCCGCGCGGGTGGCACGCATATAATCCTCGTGTCAAAACCATCATGGACACTCGGCATACATGCAACAAAGCCAGACGACTATAAACCCGTGTTTGAGGAAACAATTGGTATTGCGGATGAAATAAACCGATCCGATATCGGGGTTATGGCATTTCCTGTACTTGGAGTTCATCCCGCAGAGATCACGATCTTAACAGACCGGATGGGTCAGGTGCGGGCAGAAGAGCTGATGATGGGTGGGCTTGAGATCGCACAGCGATTTGTCTATGAGAAGAAGGCGATAGCCATCAAGACAGGAAGACCTCATTATGATGTGTCTGAGAGTGTATGGGATGCATCCAACCGCATCATGGGTTATGGCATGGCTCTCGCATGCGATGCTGACTGCGCTGTGCAGCTGCATACCGAGACCGTTGATGCGGCAGCAATCGCCGATCTTGCAGATATCGCAAGGAAGTCCGGGCTACCGCCTGAAAAAGTAGTCAAGCATCATGCTCCGCCACTGGTGCACGTCTTTGAACGTGCCGGGATATTTCCGGGAGTGCACGCAGGCAAGGGTGCGATCGAGACAGCGCTCGCCGAAGGAAGCAGATTCATGATGGAGACCGATTACATCGATGATCCTGAGCGACCCGGTGCTGTGCTTGGACCAAAGACCGTGCCGCGGAGAACGAAGCAGTTGATCGATCGATTCGGCGAGGAGATGTTCTGGAAGGTGCACAAGGAGATCCCTGAGCAGGTGTACGGTATCGAGATCGTGCTGTGATTGTGCAGTCCTGCGGAGATGCATGCGATGGCGGGCGGAGTTGGATTTGGCGATGCTATACCGCCTTCTTCGACACTTTGCACAAATCTTGCTCAGCAAAACGTTGATCTCGTTCACCCTGCACGCCCGCCACGCGGTTGCCGTATAACAGAAGCGTACATGGCTTCGCTGCACTCGGGAATGCGGTGTCCGATGACATGCGAGGAAAGCGTAATATTTATACGGCATCAACAGATATCCCATCCGGCCTCATAATTATACATGAAAGAAATGATGATCGACATCACCCGAACTCTTGGACTGGATACGATCAGTTTTCCATCCGACACAAAATTTTCGGTTTCAGAGCGGCATGCCGATGGCTATACGATTTCCAGACTGGTTTTGAGCAGTCATTCTGGCACGCACATCGATGCGCCGCTGCATTTTTTTGAGGCGCGCGAATCGCTTGACGAGATTCCAATCGAGCGGTTCTTTCTTGATGCTGATGTGATCTCGATTGAATCGCCAGTATCTGTTGCCATGACAGAACTGATGGATCATTCGATCGAGCATGGGCAGGCGGTTCTCTTCAAGACAAAAAACAGCGATCTATCGCGTGAACGGTTTCATGAGCACTTTGTTTACATCGAATCCGATGTGGCGCGATGGTTGGTTGATACGGGAGTCTCACTGGTCGGAATCGACTATCTATCAGTCGAACGCTACGACGATATGGACTTTCCTGTTCATCGAATGCTGCTTGGCGCTGGTGTGCTGATTCTGGAGGATATCGATCTGCGATCTGTTGAGCCGGGGCGATACCGGCTGATATGTCTCCCGATCAAAACCAAACATGCCGATGGTGCGCCATGCAGGGCGGTTCTGTGGAGGATGTCATGATCACCTGTCCGAGATGTGCGAGCGAAAATTGTGTTATTCCTGCTGAAAAGGTATTCGAATCGATATCTTCTATGTACGCTGCATGTCCATCGTGCATGCCAGACCCAATCATTGATAAGCAGACGCCATTCCGGAAGCTCGCAACAGTCCTCGATGATTCGACCATGCGGTGCAAGAACTGCGGAAAGCGGCATCTCGACATCGTTATTGCGCACGTACTTGATATACTGATCAGGGAAGGGCTGCGCAGCAACGAGGCAACCCTCTTCGATGTTGGTACTCCGATGATTGTGATTGGTTATCCGATACCGTTTCCACCGAGACTTGGCAGGAATATGCTGATCCTGATCATGGATGTAATCGACAAGAAAACTGCGGAGATGATAGTAAATGAAGTCTCTGAAGTAAAAGGAGTAATCAAGCGAACAGGAAGATCAGAGCAGCCAATCGGAATTCTTACTACCGACAGCACTCCACATATTTATGATCTGCTTGCTGGCTGCGATCTTCGCGCTGATATCGTGTCATCGGTATTCGGAGAACTGTGTATCTATAAAACCCAGTCTGACACGCATATCGAGTTCTCTCGTGCCGGATCTGAGAAGATACAGGTGCTCGAGTCGCTGTACTATCACCGGAAACTGGAAGGCACCGTTGTGGACGCTTGCTGCGGTGCAGGCACGCTCGGACTTGTTTCAGTGCTTGCTGGCGCACGCGAGGTGATACTGAACGATGCGTTTCTTCCGTCGGTTACGAATACGATTCTTAATATCAGAGCGAATGCATCGATTCTCGATCTTGAACTGGAGATACATACTGACCCATCGAGACTCAGGATCGTCGCTGATGCGCCAAGATTGATCGCAACAGCTCACGGATCATCTGACGTCTCGATATACCACAGCGATCTCGTGGATCTCGCATCGATTCTCGAGCGCTCTGATCTCTGCCTGATCGATGCATTCACAGGCGTTTCGACCGGTGGATTCGTGCAGGCATGGAAGGATACGGCAGCGATGGTTGTTACGATATGAGGATGCAAAACGGGACTGTTCCACCACGTGGTGTTGGCACGGTTATGGTTGCTGCCTGCCCGATGCTGCATCTCACAAATACAGTATCCGGCAGGCGCTTGTTTCGCAAGCAGTCGCCTGAATTTTGCATCGAATGCCACACTGCTACGATTCTAGCTGGATGCACAGAGTTCATTGGCAGAGTCTCCAGTAACACCATAAGG
>PIXW01000167.1 GCA_003601535.1 ANME-2 cluster archaeon | reverse complement strand
TCATATAACACTGTACGTGCCAGATATCAATAGCTCTTACTTGTTAATAAAGTTTTTGGTTGATGTAATATAACACCAGCTATCTTCCCTCTATGATGTGAGCATGCAGAAAACTGCAAAATCCTTGAGAAAATAACGACAAACGATATGTATAACACAGGATATCGGCGCACGCTATATCAGGTTTACCGGCTCTTCATAATCGCCAAACCCGCTCGACCGCAGAATCCGCCGATCACCTGTGATGATCAACCCCTCGACCCCATCCAGATCCTCAATCAGCCGCATACCATCCGCCTCGCCGAGCACGAATACCGCAGTCGCCAGTGCATCGGCACCGGTCGCATTCTCTGCAACGATCGTTGCGCTCAGCAATTCACTGGCAGCATACCCGGTCTCCGGATCGATGATGTGCGATGCCCGCGCTTCCTCGCTGAAATACCTCTCGTAATTCCCGCTGGTTGCAACAGACATGTTATTCAGGTTTATGATCGTTATATGCTCAGTCTTATTCTCTGGATTTTGAAGAGCAATCCTCCACGGCTCATTCTCTGTCTTGAAACCATACGCCCGAATATCGCCGCCAGCATTCACGAGCGCGTGTCTGATATGGTGCGCCTTCAGAACTTCGATCGCCCGATCGACAGCATATCCCTTTGCAATGCCACCGAGGGTTATCTTCATCGATGCCTGCTTAAAATATATATCATTACTTTGAATCGATATATTTTTATAGTTTACCAGTCTCAATGTTTCATTGATCTCATCACTCGTTGGGGCTGACCCGCCGCGTATTTTTTCTTTCCATAGATTTATAACCGGTAAGACGGTGATATCAAACGATCCATTGCTCAATATTGAATATTCACTCGCTTTATTAATGACGTACCGCAAATCAGGAGACACATTCGGAAGATATCCATTCTTATTTAGTCTTGCAACCTCGCTTTCATCTCCGGTACGATTCATCATACGCGAGATCCGGTATATCTCTTCAAAAGCGCAATCGATCGCAGATTCGGCTTCAGATACATCAGGATGCATGACCGTGATCGTTACGTCGGTATCCATCGCAACCCTCGTATCCTCGACGCGATGGAGATCCAGACAGCCGGACAGTGCGATCGCGATCAAAAGAACAACTAAGATCCTTTTATCCATCATAGCTTAGTTCAAGAGCAGTGTCCATGATATGAACCAGAGGATCATGGTCATGAAAGCGATATAGAACCAGTCCTTCCATGTAAACTGATTCACATCCATCCCTAAATATATATAAATGGGCTTCTGGATGTAGAATGTCCCCAGCAGGATCAGGTATGAAAAATTCTCTGGTCTTGATGATAGTGTCAGAACATAATAACATATTATACCGGATGCTATTCCGAGAATGGATGAAACCGCGGTCTTCTTGATACCATCGATATGATGCTTCCGACGATCAGTTTTTGATGCAATGACCACTGCAGGTTCATTCTCTTTCGCAGTTTCTTTTGCGATCCTTTTTTTGCTCATCGAATCAGACATGGCGTAATCCGCTATCAATGTTGCGGTTGCAGCAAGGTATATATACGCCCGTGCGGTAATGACGTATGATGTTGAATCTGGAAGAAGGTATCATTGCGGTCAAATTAGCGAGATCGGCGATCGCAGCTCATCTTTCTGGTGAGATTATGAGAACTGGTGATCTGCCAGCGATATTTGAAAGGAAAAGAGGTGTATTTGTCACCTTGCACAAGGATCATGATCTTCGCGGTTGCATAGGCTATCCGGAGCCCGTTATGACACTGAAGGATGCGATTCTGGATTCTGCGGTGAGTGCTGCGGTGCATGACCCTCGATTTCTGCCTGTTCGATCCGAAGAGATGAAACATATCACAATCGAGGTAACGATACTGACGCCTCCGATTAGAATTGATGCAAAGCCAGAGGATCTGCCGAAGTGCATTGAAATCGGAAGACACGGGCTCATCATCCGAAAAGGTTTTTATCAGGGATTACTTTTGCCGCAGGTGGCAGAGGAATGGGGTTTCGATGCTGAGGAGTTTCTCAGCCAGACCTGTGTGAAGGCTGGGCTGCCCCCTGATGCATGGCTCACCGGTGCAGAAGTCTATACGTTCGAAGGACAGATATTTGCTGAGATCGAACCGGATGGCGAGGTCATCGAAAAAGATTAGAATTGCTAAATACTCAGGTACGTGCGGGAAACAGGGCGTCAGCTTCTTCAAGTATCTGCAGGGTATATTCTCGAACAGGTATTCGATGCCGAGATTGTCTGAACTTGCTGGCGGGGTGTGAGTTATGAAGTCGGTATCGCAGAGTGAAATAGCAGGAGTTTACCACTAGTTATTGAGCATATACCGTTTTTTGATGTGTTACCGGGGACCGGATGACGGGCTCCGGTCTTCGAGTCGATGGTGGGTTTATGCGGAATCATTCGATCGCATATTCAAAAACGATCAGTGACGCCACAAAGAATACGATATCATACACGCACAGTACTCGAAGTTCTGGGATGGCAGGGACGTCTGTCAGCACCTTCGCGGTCGCAGCCACCGATGCCATGATCACAGGAACGATCACCGGAAAGAGTATCACAGGAAGCAGGATCTCTCTTGTCCGTGCGTTCAGGGTCAGTGCCGAAAGCAGCGTGCCAACCGCGAGAAATCCAATCGTTCCGAGCAGTATAACCAGTGCCAGCCAGAATATATTTACTAACGTGTAATTGAATAGAACCACAAACATCGGTATGGCAGCAACCTCCATGACCAGCATCAGCACGAGATTGGAGAGCATCTTGCCGACATAGATTACGCTGCGATCAACAGGACAAAGTTTCAATCCTTCGATACAGTTCTCTTCCTGTTCGAGTGCAAATGATCTGGATAATCCGAGCATGCCAGCGAACATGAACGTGATCCATAACATGCCTGGTGCCAGTTCGGTGATCCGATCACGATTGCCAAGCGAATCCTTGAACGAAAAACTGAAAACCAGTATGATGAGGAGCGCAAATATAAGCATCGAGTTTGACATCTGCTTGGTTCTGAATTCCGCAGTAAGGTCTTTTCCTGCGATTGCAATGCATCGCTTCATATCGCTTATTCTGAGCGATGGTACATAAGCACTTGCTCGAGCAAAAAATTATTCAAAAGATGTAGCAAATTCAGTTTGTATTAATGCCGCCTGAATTCCTGAACACACCTCCACGACTCCTGGATCACCGCTTCCACGGAACCTCTGCATGCACCGACCCATTCACGCGGTATGGCATGCGACATGCCTCCTGTGATCGCACCAACCATACCTGCGATGGTATCGGCGTCGCCGCCAAGATTCACTGCTGCAAGCACACTCTCCCTGAAATCCTGATTCCCTGCGATGATCGCAAAGACAGCAGGCACGGCTTCCTCTGTTTCGATCCCGCATCCGATGATATCGATAACGTCCTCGAGCGGCATCCGCGATGCAAGCGAAACAGATTCCCGAATCCGGGATGCAAGACTTGTTGATATGTATTCACAGCCATGTATGCTTGTGTGTATGACCGTCCCGGCATCAGCGCCATTGATCGCTGATGATACCGCACACGCGATCGCAGATGCGCCAGCGATTGCAACCGCAGTACCATGTGTTGCAAGCGAGGCTTCGATGGTCTTCTGGATGACCTTATCCTTATGAAATAGCCATGCGATCGCAGGAGCGCGCATTGCTGCTCCATCGGTCGTGCCAGTGGTGGGTGTGAACTCTGGATCATCTGCGAATTTCGATAGTGCATAAGCTGTCGTCGGTCCCATTCTTGGTATGCGCGCACGGTTTTGAAGAAACGCCCGTGCGATATGATGGCGATCCACTGTATGATTCTCACAGATCGATTGCACAACAAGATGGGTCATCACCGTGTCATCAGTAATCGATGGCTTGTGAAGAAAACCGGTTATGGTGTGCCATTTCGCTGCGATCTCTTCGCGGGTGAGACCCTCAACAGGCTCGCCAAGCATATCACCGATCGCCTGCCCGTACATCGAGTTCAATATATTCATAAATAAAATAATGACGTTGGTTGTAATCCACTTCCTTATGACGGGATGTTGTGTGCTGGTTCTCAACACGCGTGGAAAACCAACGTCAACCATTCTGTTGCACATCTCCAATATAACTGTTGTGGCCGAATGGGCTCCTGGGACGGAATTCTTATTATGTCGCATAACTGATCTTCCGCTTAACCACCTCTTCTCGCACCGCTATCTCAGCTGTATTGTTGTGGAGCGGCGTCTCCGGATAGTCCAGCACGAGCAGTAGCTCCGCTTCCTTCTCCTTAGAACCTCTCCTGAAAGTTGCTGGCAACAGAAGCAATCATAACGTACCTGGACAAGTAACAACGAGTGATCGATCATGCAACAGAAGGAAAAGATGCTGGAACTGACCAGAGTCACAGACTACATCTGGGACATCCCGGTGACGTACATGG
>PIXW01000016.1 GCA_003601535.1 ANME-2 cluster archaeon | reverse complement strand
CGTGCTCTCGGAAGATGGACAGAAGATCGTGGGAGCGGTGCACTTCATACCGGTCTCGGAGTGACTCACGTGACGCGGATCGTGCATCTGTCTGATCTTCATGTATCAGGCGCCCACTTTCTTTCTGGTGTTGCCGAATCTGTGGTACAGAGCACAAACGAGATCGCTCCTGATATCGTGGTCGTGACAGGAGATCTGACCCAGAACGGCTCTTACCCGGAGTTTGCGAGTGCAAAAGAGTGGATTGACAGGATCGATTGCGAAAGTAAGGTGATCGTTCCAGGGAACCATGACTCGAGAAACGTCGGGTATCTGCTCTTCGAGGATTTCTTTGGAGCACGATCATCGTCTCTTTCCTATAGTGATGTCACGGTTGTCGGCGTGGATTCGTCCCAACCTGACATCGATGATGGGCACATCGGTAGGGAGAAGTATGGCTGGATTGCGGAGAACTTTGAAACATCTGATCTCAAGGTCTTCGCACTCCACCATCACCTGATCCCGGTTCCGATGACCGGCAGGGAGGAACAGATTCCTGTGGATTCAGGTGATGTGCTTGAACTGCTCGACAGGTGTGATGTTGATCTTGTGCTCTGCGGGCACAGACATGTGCCGTATGTCTGGCGGCTGAATGATATGTTTGTGGTAAATGCAGGAACCGCATGTTCAAACAAGATCAAGGCAAGGACGGCGCAGTGCTACAACCTGATAGAGATTGATGACGGAACTTTGCGGATATACCGTGTGCTTCCCAGCGGCGAGCAGGAACTGGTTGTTGATTTTATAGCAGAAAAGGAGGGTTAAATGAACAGAACTTTGGTAAAGAGATTTGGAATCAGCATGGCGCTTATCATGCTGATCACAGCGGGCATATTCATATCAGGGTGTCTCGATTCGAAGTCATCCGAAGAAGAGACAATAGGGACACTTAGAATCGGGCTCATCCCGACAGAGGATCAGATCGAGATGTTAAAGAAGTTCGGTCCGGTGCAGGAGTATCTGGAAACCGAACTCGGAATGAAGATCGAGACATTCACAGCTACTGACTATACGTCGGTTATTGAGGCGATGCGCGCAGACAAGATCGATGTCGCATTCTTCGGTCCATTCTCCTATGTCCTGGCAGCAGAGCGTGCTGATGCAGAAGCGATCATCACTGGCGGCACAGAGACAGGAGATGTCGCAACGTATCACAGTTGCATCGTCACGCATCCAGATTCTGGTATAACCTGCATCGAGGACTTGCTTGCTAACGCAAGTGAGATCACGTTTTCATTCGTTGATCCCGCATCAACATCAGGAAACCTGATCCCGAGGGGATATCTCCTCTCGATGGGGGTCGATCCTGATACCGACTTTAAGACGTGCATGTTTGCAGGCGGGCATGACGCATCAGGGCTTGCCGTGAAATCGGGGAATGTGGACGCAGGTGCGATGTATGACATCGGGTACAACCGCTTAATCGAGAGCGGTGCGGCAACCCCGGACGATCTCATCGTGATCTGGACATCTGACCCGATCCCGAAGTCGCCTATCGCAGTGAGGGGCGATCTTGATCCTTCACTCAAGAAGCGGATCCAGCAGGCGTTTGTTGATATGCCAGAGAAGGATCCGGAGGCGATGAAGGCGTTTGAGAGCAAATGGGAGAAGAACGAGCGGTATGTGGCGATCGATGACAGCACGTACGAATACGTGCGGGAAATCGGAAAGTCGCTTGGATATATCTGAAACAAAGGACTGGAGTTACATGTTAACGGTAAATCACCTAAGAAAGAGACTCCCTAACGGGAAACTGCTCTTGCGAGACATAAATTTCAGTGTTGGCGAGGGTGAGTTTGTGGCGATACTCGGACTCAGCGGCACTGGGAAAACGATACTTCTGCGGTGCATAAATCGTCTTACAACGCCAGACGGTGGAGAAATAGTGCTTACCGACAATGGAAATCCACTGAATATAACACAGAGCGATGCGGGCGAGATCAGGGAGCTAAGACGGCGTATCGGCATGATATTCCAGAGTTTCAACCTCGTGAAGCGGCGGTCGGTCATCGAAAATGTGTTGATCGGAAAACTCGGGAGGATCGGCATGGTCCGGAGCCTGATGTGTAGATTTGCAGACGACGACATCGAGATGGCGCACAGAGCTTTGAACAGGGTTGGAATATCAGATCTGGCAGACCGCAGGGCAGGAACCTTGAGCGGCGGGGAACAGCAGCGTGTTGCGATAGCCAGGTCGATTATGCAGGACCCGTGTCTGTTACTTGCTGATGAGCCTGTCGCAAACCTTGATCCGACGACAGCAGAGGTTGTGATGGAGCATCTGAGGTCGATCTCGGTCGGTAATGGCATCAGTACGCTTGCTGTCCTGCACCAGCCAGAACTGGCGAGAAGGTATGCCACACGGGTTCTCGGGGTCCGGGACGGTGTCATCGTCTATGACGGCGATGCGAGACTTTCAGACGATGACTTCGAGGTCATCTATGGGTGTAACGATGTTTAAGAATAGGTACATAATACCTGTTCTATTTCTTTTATTTGTCATCTGGAGCATAATAGGTACTGGTTTTTCCATAAGGGATCTGATCGCGGGAGTTCCAAACCTCAGTAACTTCATCGGGTGCATGTTCCCGCCTGCATGGGATACATTTGTGCCGCTGATATCGCCTGCCATAGAGACGATACAGATGGCATTTCTGGGAACCGTTTTTGCGGTTGTGTTGTCTGTACCGGTTGCATTGCTTGCAGCAAACAACATCACACCGTCAAAACCTGTGAAGCTACTTGCAAGGGGCGTTATCGCATTTACACGGACGGTACCTGATATCGTCTTTGCGCTGATCTTTGTGTCAGCAGTGGGTTTGGGTCCGGTTCCAGGCATCCTTGCACTCGCAATTCATTCGGTTGGGATGCTCGGGAAACTGTATGCCGAGGCGATCGAGGAGGTGGATCCGGGACCAGTTGAAGCGGTCGAGGCGGTTGGGGCAGGCAAACTCCAGGCGGTATATTATGCGGTGATTCCACAGGTTACGCCTTCGTTTGTTGCATCCACGCTTTATCGGTTCGATATCAATGTCAGGTCATCTATCGTGCTCGGGCTTGTCGGCGCAGGCGGCATCGGGTTCGAACTGATCATGGCGATGAGGCTGTTTCGATATCATGAGATGCTAACCATACTTATCATAATATTTATTGTAGTTATGCTTTCTGAATGGGCATCCAATTCCATCAGGGCACACGTAATCGGAGAGGAGGTTCTGAAATGAACAGGGATAAGCGATTTGAATTGATCGCGCGTGCTAACAGCGAACGGATCTGCGGAATCGCTGAGCGGATACTGGATGATGCCGCTACCGCTGTCGAGGTGGTCAAGAAACCAGTGTGTGGCATGATCATGATGCGTTTCAGGGATACTGCCGAGAAATGCGTCTTCAACATAGGCGAGGTGCTGGTAACCGAGGCAGAGGTCAGGATTGGCAGTGAACTGGGTTATGCCATGGTGATGGGAAGGGATCCGGAAGCTGCGCTCGCAGGTGCGATTATAGATGCAGCCGTCGAATCAGGGCACCCACTCACGCCAGAGATCATTGATCTGCTAAGAAGCGAGGAAGAGAGGCTTAAGGAAGAGTTGCAGAAGAGATGGGCAGAGATTGCGACCACAAAGGTGGATTTCGAGGTGATGGCGTGAGGGACCCGGCATTCGATCTGATATTCGACTCCCAGAGGATCTTTCGGTCTCTTCTCGATGCCATGGCAAATCCCGGGCGCATCGTCACGCTTCCCGAGATCGACATCGAACCCCCTGGCGCAAACAGATATCCTCTGCTCCTGCTCATGACACTCCTGGATCATGAGGTGAGTTTCTGTGTTCTGGGCGGGGCTCAGACTCAGGTAACCGAGTATCTAAAAACAAATACAGGTGGCAAAGAGTCGAGACTCGAGAATTCTGACTTTATACTGGTCTACGGGGGATCTTCTCATGGCTTGATACAGAGAGCAAGGGTGGGCACGCTCGAGTATCCTGATGAGAGCGCAACTGTTATCTATGACGCAGGTTCGATCGGAGATGACAGAGGGGGCGTCCTGCTTGAACTTTCAGGACCAGGCATTGCAGATAAACGCATGATCGGCGCAAGCGGCATCGAAGAGAATGAAATTGAGGATGTTCTTGCGATGCAGGATTATCCGCTCGGTCTTGATCTGATCTTCTCGGACAGGGCTGGCAGGATGGTGTGCATCCCCAGATCAACCACTGTGGAGGTGATGTAAATGGGTTACGTACTTGTTAAAGGTGGAAGCGAAGCGATAAAGAACGCGAAGGCACTGGTCGGTTCGCTCCGCAGCGCGCCTCATATAAAGGTTTCGCAGATCAGGGGGAGGCTCAGGCTTTCTGTTGATCAGGTGATGGGCGAAGGCGGGCTCTATGCACCAGAGCTTGCAGCTCTTGCGATCAGGCAGTCAGACGGCGATTTAGTCGCTGCCTCCTTCCTGATCCGTGCATATCGGTCAACACTCCCGAGGATCGGGTACTCTGAAACTTCGGATACGAGGGAGATGTTCGTGCTGCGCAGGATCTCATCTGCGTTCAAGGAGATACCGGGCGGGCAGATCCTTGGTCCATCGATCGATTATACAGAGCGCCTCCTCGATTTCGGGGAACGAGGTGCGGTGGATGATGATCAGGAATCTGGAACGGAAAAATCAGATATCCCGAAATTTAAGAAGGTGTCAGATCTCCTGAGAGCCAGTGGTTTGCTCGAAGACGTATCTGCTGATGATGAAACCAGCGGCGATGCCCGCGATGAACCGTGCGACATAACAAGGGAGTCTATCAGGTTCCCTGCCCCACGTTCCGCACGCCTGCAAACACTCGCACGGGGCGAGACCGGTGCGATGCTTGCGCTTGCATACAGTTCGCTTCGCGGCTATGGCTCGGTGCATCCGACTATTGCTGAAATGAGGGTAGGGTATGTCTCGCTTCGAATAAAACACCCGTACACCGGAAACGATGTGAGCGTCGGCGATGTGCTGGTAACAGAATGTGAAGGGATACTCTCAGGAGTTGGCGCTACCGAAATAACAGCAGACAACAGGTTCTCCCTCGGATACGGACTGGTATTCGGGCAGAACGAGAAGAAGGCGATCTCAATGTCGATACTCGATGGAACTATGAGAGTATCCGAACCGAAAACGCCTGCTGAGGATCAGGAGTTTGTTCTGTACCATATCGACGGCATCGATGCCATGGGTTTTGTGGAGCACCTGAAACTGCCGCACTATGTCACATTCCAGTCGAGTCTGGACCGGATAAGGGCTGTTAAGAGCGAGGAGGTGGGGGAGGTTTCGGATGACTGAACTATCAACTCTTGCGGGAACCGATTCGGGAGCTCTGAAAGGCTACAACTTCGCGTTTCTCGACGAGTTCACAAAGAGGGAGATCAGGCGAAAGATCTTGAAAGCCGTGGCAATTCCTGGCTATCAGGTGCCGTTTGGATCACGGGAGATGCCGCTTGCAAAGGGATGGGGCACAGGCGGCATCCAGATCACCTTATCGATCATTGGAAGGTCCGACGTCCTGAAGGTGATCGATCAGGGCAGCGACGAGAGCGTCAATGCTGTTAATATCCGCAATCTTGTCTCGCGCATGACCGGAGTTGAGACGACGAGCGACACGGGAAGTGCCACAATCATCCAGACAAGGCACCGCATCCCTGAAGAGGCGCTTACTGAGGATCAGATCATGGTCTTTCAGGTGCCGTTTCCTGAGCCGCTCAGGACGATTGAGCCCTCCGAGCAGGTGACGCGGAGGATGCATGCAGAGCAGGATTACAGCAGTATGTGGCTGCATCTGTACGAGGACATCGTTAAGCACGGCAAAATCACGATCGGTGCAAGATACCCGTGTCTGGTAAACGGCAGGCACCTGATGGATCCAAGCCCGATTCCGAGATGGGATGTGCCGCGATTGCACAGATCGCCTGTGCTCCACCTCTTCTGCGCAGGAAGGGAGAAGCGGATATATGCAGTTCCTCCGCACACCCCGGTTGAGCCGCTCGAATTTGAGGACTATAAGTTTGAGACTGAGGACTTCAGCGGGAAGGTGTGCGAGCGGTGCGGGAGTTCTGATACGTTTCTGGATGAGATAATCGATGATGCGACCGGGGATTCGAGGTATCTCTGTTCGGATACGAGTTTCTGCGAAAAACGGCAGAGAGGTTGCGCATGACTCCTGCACCGGCACTTGAGGTAAGTAATCTGACCAAAATCTATGGCAGCAGATGCCAGGACTGCATCGAAAACACAGGTCCTGATCACGGCAGCAATGTATGCCCTGTCTGCGGCTCGGTTGTTGCATGTGCGGACATAACGTTTGATGTGATGCCTGGCGAGATACTCGGAATCGTTGGCGAGAGCGGCTCAGGCAAGAGCACGATCGTTCGCTGCCTCCACTTTGATATGGAGCCGACCGGAGGCGCGGCATATCTGCACTGCTCTGGCGATGAGAACATCTTCCTGTTAAATTCCCAGAGAAAGCGGGCTGTCAGAAACCAGCATCTTGGCATGGTCTACCAGAACCCGCGGATGGGGCTCAGGCTCGATGTCAGCTCTGGCGGAAATATCGCAGAGAAGTTGCTTGCAGCAGGATGGCGGAACGTCGGGAATATCCGTGACCGTGGCAGAGAACTTCTCAAGCGCCCCGAGATTCCGCTCGAGCGGATGGATGAGGCTCCGCGTAACTTCAGCGGCGGAATGCAGCAGCGGGTGCAGATCGCAAAGGCACTGGCAAACGATCCTGATGTGCTGCTCCTTGACGAACTGACCACCGGGCTTGATGTCTCTGTGCAGGCACGGATACTGGATCTGATAAAAGAGATCAGAAGAAGCACTGATGCCGCGATGATCCTGATCACACACGATCTCGGTGTGATCAAACTCCTCTCCGAGCGCACGATCGTGCTCAAGGATGGGCGCATCGTGGAGATGGGGCTTACCGACCAGATACTCGAGGACCCGCAGCATGAATACACCCAGTTACTGGTAAATTCGGTCTTATGAGGTGATCATCTGACAGATAACCATTTAGAGATTCATAATCTGAACAAAACGTTCAATGTGCACGTTCTTGGAGGAAAAAAGATAAAAGGATTCGAAGATGTCAGTTTCAGCGTGAAGCGTGGCGAGTTTCTGGCAATCATCGGAAGCAGCGGCTCCGGAAAATCCTCGCTTCTGAAATGCATGTACAGGACATACCTCGCTGATAGCGGATCGATGTTGTATCATCCGGATTCTAACAGCATAATCGATCTCACCACCGCATCGGATCACGAAATCCTCAGCTTGCGAAGAAGCGAGATCGGTTATGTATCACAGCTTTTGCAGGTGGTTCCAAGGACAATTGCAGTCGATGTGATCGCAGAACCATTGCTTCAGCGTGGAATTGGGACCTACGATGCGAGGGATGCGGCATCCGAATATCTTGCACGGCTGCGGATCCCTGATGATCTGTGGGATGCGTATCCTTCCACGTTCAGCGGCGGCGAGCGCCAGCGTGTGAATATTGCAAGAGCGTTGATCGCAGCCCCGCGGCTGCTGCTGCTGGATGAGCCCACATCCGCGCTCGATCCTGCGTCAACCGCGGTTGTTGTCGAGATGTT
>PIXW01000166.1 GCA_003601535.1 ANME-2 cluster archaeon | reverse complement strand
CACGCCGCCAGAGAATGCAATCAGGATGCTCTTGCACTCCCGAATAGCATTCATCACGTTCTCCATTTTTTTCAGTGTTTCGTTCATTATGGGACTGTTGCCTTGACGCTGGTGCTCGGGTTAAACATTCGCATGTTTAAGGGTATCTGAAACATGAAGCCCCGGTCGTACCGCCCCACTATGAATTCCCTGGTAGAGATAAATCTCTTCAGTGATTCGAATCCAGTGTAAAAGACGTCACCCTTTCTTCGTCCCCTTCTGCCCTCGTCGCTCAAGGTGCATGATATAAATATCAGGTCTCGGCGTCTTCCCGCGTGCGCGAGCAAAGTCAGGGTAGCAGCGATCGCACAGCACACGCCAGTTGATCGCTGCAACAACCGAACTTCCAGTCTTGAAATAGATGAGCATCTGCTCCTCGAATACCTCGGTATCATCCAGTTCGAGTTCACCTACATAAGTTGACAGCCCCCAATTAACCAAAAGCATATATAACGATTCGTTCAGATACCTGTATGCGTGCTCAAGCTCGAATGTACCTGAATTGGACGAGATTGATCACATAATGAAGAACGGAGGGTGAAATATGACAACAAAAAACTTTTCCATAAGTGAGGCAGTACAGTTTGGCTGGGATACGATGAAAAGCAACATCGGTTTTTTCATCCGTCTTTTGATAGCAGTGGGCTTGATAGAGTACGTCCCAGATATTATTGCAGTAATAATCAAAGCAGATGCCCCTTTTCTGTCGATTATTATCCAGATCGCTTCTGTTGTTCTCTCGATGATAATAGCGATGGGTCTAATCAAGATTTGTTTGAGGTTTTGCGATGGTGAAAAGGGAGAGTTTTCCGATCTTCTCTCCTGTTATCCTTTGTTTCTTGATTATTTGATTGGTTCGATCATCTATGGATTGATCGTGATGGTGGGGCTGATCCTGCTAATTATTCCAGGAATCATCTGGGCAATACAATTCCAGTTTTTCAGTTATCTGATCATCGATAGAGGGCTTGGTCCGATAGACGCGCTCAAAAAGAGTTCTGAGATCACAAAAGGCGTAAAATGGGATCTGTTCGTATTTGGTATAGTGCTTGGGGTCATCAATTTGCTTGGATTGCTCTGTTTGGTGGTTGGTTTATTTGCTACCATTCCTACGACAATCGTTGCTATAGCTTTTGTGTACCGCAAACTGCTGGCTCAAACAGAACTCACTGGAACGCCTGAAGCATATCAGGAAAATTACATAAACAGCGATCAGCAGGTGCTCAATCCAGTGTAAAAGACGTCACCCTTTCTTCGTCCCCTTCTGCTGCCCTCGTCGCTCAAGGTGCATGATATAAATATCAGGTCTCGGCGTCTTCCCGCGTGCGCGAGCAAAGTCAGGGTAGCAGCGATCGCACAGCACACGCCAGTTGATCGCTGCAACAACCGAACTACCTGGTATGAGCCTTGCAAATATGAAACTCGGTGGAATACCGAGACGCGATGCGGTCTTTTTGAAATAGATGAGCATCTGCTCCTCGAATACCTCGATATCATCCAGTTCGAGTCCGCGAATGTTTGCTGTGATGCCGTTGCACCCGCACGGTAGCGCGAACGCATCCAGGTCTGTCACCATGACCGCCCTTCCAAGCAGCATTCTCAGGTTATTTTCGATATCGCTTCTTACCTGCAGGAGTTCTTCTGTGATCATGCATGCACCGCCGTTTCATCTGCGATTTTGCTCCACTCTATCAGTCTCTCGCTCTCTGTGCCGCCTCCGGTATACACCCTGACAGCTTTCTCTGTCAAATCCCTGCAAAAGCCGCAGTCAGCGCACACAGTCGGGCAGTTCTTCCAGTGGTTGATGGCGTAATCAAGGTCCCTGTTTGATATGTAGTACAGGTCTTTGAGGTCTTTCGGACAGTCGAGCAGGTCCATCAGATTGCCATCATAACGCTCATCTGTGTAGGCTCTGACGCAGTTTAAGATCCAGTTGATGTAGTGGGTTCTGCCGCCGATCTTGAAGACGTTGGTGACATCGGCATACTCGTGGATGTCCTCGGGTCTGATCCACGGGGAGTTGATGATCAACCTCGGATCTTTGATTCTCAATAATATACATCTCTCATAATAGTAGTCAGTGAGAACATTGGGACGTGGTTGCGGACCGAATGCATGCGAGAAGAAATTGAAGTGCGCGTACCGGAACGGGCACTGGTACAGACAGCCCTCGTTCACAAGCAATTTGAGTTCACAGTCCACTGCATCACGGATCGCATGCAGGACATCGAAATGTCTGTGCACGTCAGGGTCAACCACAATCGAGGATGCGCCGAGATCGTAATAGAACTCGGCTTTCTCTGGCGAATTCACAAAAGACAGCACTGACACGACCGGTTTCATACTGAAATCCTTTGCAACCGCCTCGACTAGAAACGGGTCTGCAACGACGATCGTATCAACGCCGCAGCTATCGAGCTGTTCAAGATACCAGTGGATGAGATTGAAACCCTCTGGCGTTAAGTGACGCCCGCCCATGCATGAGCTATTGAGCACGATCTCCACCGCAACGCCATTTTTGTGCGCATACTCGGTCTGCTCCCTGATATCCTCGATCTGGGGTGAACTGAGGTTGCTTCTGCCAGTACCCACGTAATCAGGCGAGCCTGCCATGAATATCGAATAGATGTCCTTTCCTGCCTCTGATATCAGTTCTTTCAAACCATCAAAGTGTCCCGGATGTGGCACATAGAGTTTCTTCTTCATTGTCCTTGCGCTGTCTGTAGTTTCTGTTGTATTAAAAATTTGCCGGCGTTCCGGGCATGTATGGCAAAGGGGCGAAAGTCCGCACAACCTTGTGGAGAACCATAATTTTAGGAGACTGGAACAACTGATATTAAATATCACCACATTGAATTCTCATCATGCCAGATTACGTCACATTTTCCCGCAATGTATTCCTGCCGGTCACCAATGTGTGCAGAAACCGGTGCAGGTACTGCGGATTCAGGCGCGATCCCTCGCATCCTGAAGCGAACCTGATGACTGTGGAAGAAGTGAAACAGGTGCTTGAGGCGGGAGCGCGGTTCGGATGCACCGAAGCATTGTTCACGTTCGGAGAAAGACCGGAAGAGCACCCGGCATTCAAGAGCCGGATCAATGAAATCGGATATTCCAGTATCATCGAGTATCTGGTTGATCTCTGCAAAATCGCAATCGAATACGGGCTGCTGCCGCACAGCAATCCGGGTGTGATGAATCTCCATGACCTCAAACGGCTGAAGCCTTTCAATGCAAGCATGGGTTTGATGCTCGAAACAACCGCAATTCTACCGGCTCATGAAGGGTCTCCTGGCAAGATACCTTCTGTGCGGATTGAGACGATTGAAAACGCTGGAAGGTTGAAGATACCTTTTACAACAGGGCTCCTGATAGGGATCGGCGAAGATAGGGAGGATCGCTTACAATCGCTGATCGCAATAAGAGACCTCCATCGCAGGTATCGACACATTCAGGAGGTGATCATCCAGCCATTCTCGCCAAAGCCAGGGACGGAGATGGCAGGTTTTCCCGAACCAACGCATCAGGAGATGATGGATATGGTATCACTGGCACAGAGCATACTGCCTGACGATATCGCGATCCAGGTGCCGCCGAACCTTACCGGATTCTCTGATCTGATCAGATGTGGAGCCACCGATCTCGGCGGAATATCGCCGTACACCATCGACTGGATCAATCCGGAAGCAGAGTGGCCCCAGATATCTGAACTAACGAAAAAACTTGGGGGAATCCACCTCAAAGAACGTCTGCCGATCTATCCGCAGTATGTGCTGAACCACTGGTACGAACACGATTCCGAACTTGCCGATCTGATCGAGCGATATGCAGACAGGGAGGGTTTTCGAGATGAATACTGACGCTGATATGCTCGTGATCGGAGCCAGTCCCGCGGGCGTCAGCGCTGCGCTCGCTGCTGCAATTCGTGACATTGATGTGATCCTGATCGAACGCAAAAGCGGCATAGGTGACCCTCCGCATCCGGCAAACACATTCTTTGAGGGGATGTTCGACCGGACCAGTGAGATCGTTCATTCCGAGTATATTATACGTGAAATGTCTGGAATGCAGATCGTATCCCCGGCAGGTAACAGGATCACCATCGAAACGCCAGGATATGTCATCGACCGGAGAAAATTCGATAAGTATCACGCCAGAGAGTTGATAAAAGAGAATGTGGAGATCCGAACAGGTGTTACTGCTCATAACATCATCAGAAAGAAGAAGAACATCCAGACCAGCACCTCTGATCGGACGTTCACATCACATATCGTTGTAATCGCAGACGGCATCTCCTCCCAGCTGTCTGCGCTTGCAGGGCTGCATCCGACAAGATATCCGCAGGATATTGCATGGGCAATCGAAGCAGAGTTGGAAGCGGATGGAATCGGGAATCCTGACCTCTTTGAGTATTACATCGGAAGTATCGCGCCTGGCTGGAAGGCGACATACTCACCATGCGGTGGAGACCGTGCAAATCTCGGGGTATTCGTGCGGAGGCACGGACAGGATGTTTCCAGATTTTTTGATCTGTGGTTGGAGAGATTCAAGAAAGAAAAGAAGATATCCGACCTAAGGATCATCAGAAAGCATACGGGCGGCGATCCAATTGCAACCATCCCGAACGAGATCGTATCAGATGGGATCATGGTCACAGGCGGCGCAGCAGGACAGTCAGGCATCGCTTACGGCATGCGTGCCGGTGAGATCTGCGGAACAGTCGCGGCAGAGGCGGTAGCCGCATCGAACACGTCCAGGAAGGTATTATCAGAATACCAGCGTCTCTGGGGGAAGGAATTCAGAAGCGAGTATCTGCTCGGAAGGTCTGCTCTCGAAACCCTGCGAAGGATGGGCGATAAGGATATCGACCGGTTGGTCGGGCTGTTTGCTGATGCAGACGTGCAGCAGGTAGTAGGAACAGGCTCGCCGATGTCCAGAGCGTTTCATGTAATGATGTTCATGCTGAAGAAAAAACCGATCTCCGCGCTTTCGTGCCTTCCGTCGCT
>PIXW01000165.1 GCA_003601535.1 ANME-2 cluster archaeon | reverse complement strand
TTCACAGATATCCCGCAGCACTATACGATATTGCCGCTGGATATTCCGCTCGCCGCAGTTGATTATATCTGACTTATCGTTTATCATGTTGCACTCCTTAATTTTTGCCATATATTCTCGCCCCCGTGCAGAGAATTCGATCAAATGCATATATTGGTGCTACTTGCTTATAAGTCTTTTGGTATATGTGCGCAATTCATCCCCGCCCTAAAGGACTGGGGCTTTCTTGCGCTGTGTCTGTAACAAGAAAAAAACGGCAGCACAGCACGCCCACGCCGCGCCATGCTGCTAACAGGGTATAGAGGTCGTTAATAGGTGTATCCAACAACAACTTCAACTTGGATGTCACCCTATATTAAACTTTCGCTCTGCGGGATAGCACCGCACGTTCCGCTTGCATATCTGCCAGCATTGCAGTGTATCGCTCTACCTCGCGCCGCTCAAACTCGCGGGTGCGCTCGTTCGCCTGTGGATTCGATCTCGCAATCGCATCGGTTCTCGCCGCCTTGATCTTCACGATCATCCGGTCGATCTGCTTGAGCCGCTCACGCGCGTACTGCGCGTTGATCTCTTTTTGCTGGGTCATCGTATGTCCTCTCCTGTGAGTCGGTAACCTCTCTCTACTCTCTCGAGATACTTGTGATCGATGAGATGGTTGTACACGACCAGAATTTTAGAGAAGTATTCTGCCCGCGTGCTGGTGTGCCAGTCATGGCGAAGCATCACATCAATCAATATACCTTCGGGGATGGTGGACAGCACGCCATGCTCACCGAATCCCGCGTTACGTAGCTCGGTGCAGATTGCCGCACAGTCTGCTTTTGTGTCCGGTATGTTCATGTTTTCCGCTCCTTCAAATGTTGCAGAAGCCGTCCCTTCGCAATGATTCTGCCGCATTCACGGCACCAGAAGATTTGAGACGGACGCGGTCGGGTGGGTTTGCCTGACATGTATTTCGCATATTGTTCTTATGGTCATTTCTCTCACCTCTGAAAAATGTAAGCGGGTGAATCCCGCCTACGCTGTCTCCTCCAAGACTGCCCTGATCTGCTCCGCTTTCTTGCGCAGATCAGCATACTTCTGATGCCTGCGCTTCAGTTCCGCAGCGTATGCTTCAATGAAGGCGGGCAGTCGTTCGATTGTTTTTGCAATATCCGCTCTCGATACACGCGAAAACTCCTGCAATGACGCAGCGTGGTTCGCGTATGCGTCTGCGCAGAAGGGATCAGGATGCCCGATCCACCTTGAGCCGTCCCATTGCTCAGGCCAGAGAAGCGTACTCTCCACGCCGAGCGTCCAGCCATCTTGATCCTTCCCGATTGCGATCCGGCATGTCCACTTATCCGGATCTGCGCCTGCGGTCCAGAGTTGCGAATCTTCGAGTGAGCCGAACCGGATTCCCGCTCTCTCGATTATCGGTTGCAGTGCTTTCGCAACTGCTACCAGGTTCTGTCTCATCGCATCGCTGTCTTCTGCGATGTGCGTTGCTGCGCTCACAATTGCGCTGATTGTCTCTTCCGAGACTGTTTTCTGTGTGTCTTCCGACATGTTGCTTCATCTCCTTGCTCCGTCCTAGAGCATGTGCCGCTTGCGACTTGCACGCAAGGGAACGCTTTCCGTTCGACACTGAAAGACGATGCAGGCGGGGGACCAGACCGCTGCACCACGATCTCCCTGTTGCCCGCAGGGGATAACATGTTCCGGCGCCTGCCATACGCCGAAGGGATCTGGTGGAGAAGGGATCTGGCGTCGCGGTCAGCGGTGTGTTTCGCATTTTCCTTCTCTGATTGTACATCAACTCGAGGGTATATAAACCTTTCTGTTGGGTATATACGCAATCAAGATTTGTTCGACAATCTGAACGCATCGAAAAATCTGTTCGTTCCTGGAACGATGCGAAACAAATCTTGATCTCACCACATCCGCTGTCCGGATCGTACCGAAACGAGAATGTGGTGTTACTCGCTAATGACATCCTCTCCATGCTAAAGCATCGGGGTTTCTTGCGCGGTGTCTGTAAAAAACTTGTGAGCGCGGGTTTCGTTTTTTAGTTATAACTAAAAAAATAACATGGCGTCAACCATCTCTGCGGAATTGGTGTTGCGCATCATATCTATGATCGTCTTCGAGTAGGGTGTTCACGATCCGTTCCACATGTGCGTGGACTGGTTTTTCGGGATAAAACATAACAATGTGCTAATAAATATCTGAGATATTCCCGGAGATACTACCGGGATATCTCAAAGGTTTTCGGTTCTTCGCATCTCCATCCATTCATCTATCGGAATGTCATCTTCCGGATTGTATGGAGTTTCTTCGTGTGCTCCACGAGTTTCTGGCATCTCCTCTATGGTATCCAATGTCCTCTCTATAGTCTCTGGAATACCCCTCATATACTGCTCGACACACCATTGTATCAAATGGCGGTTCGCGATAGGTATCTTGCTTCCGACACGTATCTCGAAAGCATGCCTGATACGTTCCAATAATTCATCCGGTATATCCACTTGTATTTTAGTCATACATTATTCCCTCAGTGCGACATGTTATAAAGGTTTCGATGTTCTGTGCGATATCTCCGAGATATCTCTGAGACATCTCTGAGACATCTAACAGACATCTCCCCACCATTCCAATCACACCCATCCGCGATGCTTGCCATATTCCATCACCGATTTGAAAGCCACATCATGGTTGATGTGTAGTTGGTCTGCGATCTCCGGAACGAACTTCATCAATTCACTTTCATCTTTCACGTACCGGATTTCAGCGGGTCCACCGTCCTTCTCTTTGTGGTTTCTGAAGAAATTATCGATAGCTTTCATCCGGTCGACCTGCGCAAATCCAATGTCGTTCCGGCATGTAACCGTTGTACCTAATGTAACTGGGGTCCCACTTAGATTTCCTTCTAGGGGATCCTGAGTGGGGGGGTATGTTACATCGGTTACATTAGCTACATTTGTATCGCTGCATCGCGTTTCACACTTGTAATCGTTTTCGTGTGAACTGGAATCGGTTACATTATTCCAACTTTTATATTCAAGTC
>PIXW01000164.1 GCA_003601535.1 ANME-2 cluster archaeon | reverse complement strand
TTTGAATTGAAGTCATGAAAAGTTTTATGGGCGTCGAATCCTGTAATTCAATCATGAAAATGGCGATCAAACTTCTGGTTATCCTGTTGTTGCTAACTTCTCTGTGTTCTGCAGATAGGGGCATGATTTCATTCCCTGAATCCGTTCGCATCGAGGAGTCCGGGCAGAATGCGATCGTTGCATGGAATGGAAATGAAGAAGTGATCATTCTTTCGACGGATGTAAAAAGTTCTGAGCCTGCCACTATTCTCGAGGTCATAACCCTTCCTTCGAATCCTGTAAGCGTCGAAGAGGGGAGTTTTGACTCATTCATGAATATTACTGAGATAATCAACAGAAAATCTAAGGATATAGCAGGTAAAAAGAAGAGTCTGGGTGTTGGAAGGGATACTGGACCCGGCATCGAGATAACATTTCATAAAAGGATCGGTGCCCATGATGTCACCATCGTGAAAGTAAACGATGTGGATTGTTTCATAGACTGGATAAAGGATTTCACTGAAAGAGAGGGTTTTGAATACACCGAACTTTCTTCCAGGTTCAGAAATGGTGTAACTGGTTGCATCGATCGGAACATAACCTATTTTGTCTTCGATGTTATCAGGATCGGCGAAGACGAGGAAACTGTGAAACCGCTGGTATATAGATTTGAATCAGATTATCTCTATTATCCTCTCGAGATAACCGCCATTTCTGATGCCGGTTCAAGTTATGCGGATGTAAACGTGTTTCTCATCACAGAAGGGATGATCAATGAACGTGCTGTCAGAGACGCAAAACTCTGGGCAAGAGCAGGGTTTCGCTATGGTATCCAACTGAATAAACAGGAATTGGAAGATATAAGCCCGGAAATTGGAGATATGTTCGAATCTGATCCTTTTGTGATGAATGCATACTCTCATGGTCGTCTTGATATGTTGGATGAGGATCTGGTGGTTCATCGAGATGATATCCATGTACCGACCCTGCTTGATAAGATATCCCAGAGGATTTCGATATTTTTATCGCCATCATGGGCTTTCATATTTCTTTTTGGTGCATCAGAAGAGATTTTTGATGACAATCCAGAGTGGACAGATGTCTTCATAGCGATCATCCTTCTTTCATTCATCGCCGGGATTCCATCTGCGATATATATTATGGTTAGAATGATTAAAAGATCGCTGAGAAAGCATGGTTTCGAGTCGCTGGATGTGGTGTCCTATGTCATACCCATTGTAGTCACTGCTTTTTTACTCCTATCAGATGGTATATTTGCGATGTATGCGATATTTGTTTTTATATTCATCGGGTTCTCGATGACCATCTTCCTGATAACGAGATTGATTAAGCATGCCATTTAGTTCTGTCGGGTTTTACAATGAATGCAAATGAATTAATTCGTCCGCTGATCATCTCGCTGTTGATCGCCGCTCTGATCGGAGTGACATGTCTGATCGGCGAGCCATTCCATGTGAAAGGCGGCGGCGCATCGACGTACTGGATGTGTGTGGAACTTGCAATCGTCTTTGTGCTGCCTGCATCTCCAATCGTCTATGAATGGGTGACACATCGTTCCAAAAATTGGAACAGATGCGGTCACGTACCCCATAAACATCAATGTGTAACACTATCCAAGAACGCTACAACAGGCGCAACCAGACAGATATGCCCTTTCAAGGAAATCCTTGCAGTATAAACCCGTAAACCAACCGCGTTACCTCCGCGAGATGATGTAGAATCTGGTCAGATAGATGCATACGCACAGCACAAAGAAACTGAAGACTGCCCTGAATATCGGAACATACTGATACTCGAACCATGTGCCAATCATTTCCTGCACCGAGAAATAGAACTGGAAGGTGGCGATCAGCGCAAGAAACATCGTGATGATGAATAACCCTATTCTGAAATATCTTTCCAGTTGTTTTTCATTATCCATTATTATACCTTCTTATTATTAATATAATCAGTATCAGCATCAGCGCAGTGAATCCTGGCATCGCTTTTTTCGGTGCCGGTTCATACGTTGGTTTGCGTATGAATTCCTCGACCTCGATCTCCTCCGATATGATCTCCTCTTCCTCTGGAATCGTGCGTTTCGGATTGAGCTGCACCACGCCCTGCCCTCGTTCGACGATGGTGTCATTCTTCCAGATCAGCGCCTCCACGATATAATTGTAATCATCAGGCACCACAATGTCAGCACTGCGGATGATCGTTGTCTCCTTTTCAATTTCGCCTGTGGAGATCCATGTTTTATCTGCGAGCAAGCCTGCATCCACCTCTCTTGCCTTGATCAATACGTTGAGATCCTCGCTTGTAACATCACCCTCATTCGTGAAATAGGCATCAACACCGATGATCACCTTTGAATCGGTCACATTCTCCACAAGAAAGTCCATTTCAGATATCCGCAAGCCAATATCAAATATATTTGGTGTCAGATCACCAATTCCAGATACCTTCAATGTTCTCTGATCAACTCTCTGATCATCCTCAAACAAAACAACTTCTACCCGATATCCGCCCTCTCTTTCAACTTTGACTGGCTGAGATACAATTCCTGTCTTTCGCTTCTGGATGCTTCCCACAGCAATGGTATCCTGATCCACGAGCAATCCTGATGCAGAGTCGAATGCCTTCAGCAGCAGTTCAACATCTCCACTGCGATCTCCGTGATTCTCGATGTATGTGGTCACATTCAGCACAACATTCGCGCTGGTGACCCTGTCTGCTGATATGTCGATATCAGTGATTCTCAGTTCGCTTTTCTCAAAATCTCTCAGACATCCGCCAGTGATGAGCGATACGAGAAGTGTGACGCACAGCAGCACGATTCTGGTCTTCTGGTGCATTTTAATTTTACCTTCGCTTTCTCCCATATATAACTATCAGCACTCCCGCAATCGCTGCAGACGCTGTGAACGCCGGTATCGCTTGAGTTGGTGTGCGATCTGACACAGGCGTCTCCGCAACAGGCGATGAGCCCACAAACGATATCTCTATCACGCTCTTCTCCTTCCCGGCAAACGCCGCTTCAAGAGCGTACACGTAGTTTTTAT
>PIXW01000163.1 GCA_003601535.1 ANME-2 cluster archaeon | reverse complement strand
GGTTCACGGACCCGACATCAATCTGACCAAAACGGTCGCAGAATCGGAAGGCGGCGGAACATATCAGGTAACCCTGAATCTGCGAAACGATGGTGACCGCGCAGCATATATCAACCTCACAGACACCGTGCCTGCTGGCGCTGGTTATATCGAGGATAGTGCTGTGGAGGGAATCGCTGGCGGCGGATTACCGCTTTCCGAATGGGATCTTGATATCTGCAGGGTCGATGATTCCCACCGCATAACAGTAGAGGGCGTTCTTCTCCCGCCGGGAACGTCGCTTGAGGCGTCCTACCTGATACGCCCTGACCGGTTCGATGAACTGGATATTCCGTACGCTGAGGTCTGGTTCAGGGCTCGAAACTACTATGAAGGTGTGGTTCGCTCCTCGTTCTGGGAGTCTGGTGTCGAGGTGGTGCAGGTATGGGATCCGTCATCAGGCGGCTGGGTGACACCGGATAATGAGTCAGGGGAGGCGGGTGTCAATGAGACCGCGGTACCGACACCGAGACCTGCCGAACCCCAAAATTCGACACAGTTTAAACAATCGCAGCAGGTTTTGTTGAACAGGTCAGATGGCAATCAAACAAATCAAACAACACTGCACACATCGCAGCTATCCAGCATAACCGACCGGCTACCGCACCAGATCAGAGAGGGCATGGAGTGGGCAGGTTCTGCCGTTGAGACCGCGGGCAAAATAGCAGCTACCATTGCAGACACCTCGCTCACATTGATCGCGATCATAGTTGCGGTTTCAGGGTTTCTGCTGGCGTTCTTGCTGCTGCGGACGGGTGGTCCCCCGGTTTCGCCGGGGACGTGAATGTCCTCCCTGCTTTTCAATCACAATCCTCTTAATTCACGCCTCAATCCATCTATGACAAGATCAAAATCCGGCAGTTCTTTTACCAGATCCTTCAATCCAACTTCCCAGAATCCTTTTGCCGCATTCAACTTATTTTCATTGAAGATCAGTTCTGAGTCGAATTCAATTCCTTTAAATTGGCATTTCCTGATCAGCAATTCCCTAATTTCCTCCAGATCAAACGTTTTCACCTTTAATAGTACCCATACATCATAGTAATCTCTGCTCTTACCCCTCTGTAATATGCTCCTTATCTTCTCAACTAAAATTTCTTCAAGAGAGTAAGCGTGAGCCTCATAGCTCCCAATATCAGGATACTGCGAGTCCATCACCTTCGAAACAGGTTCTGTGATAACCGGCTCATCAAGACTTATATCAAGCCTTATTCTATTCTTAGCATTCAGTGGACCCAGGAACTGTACATTTGCAATGATACTTCCAGACGTTTCATGAAAAGATTTAAACTCAATTTTTATTGCGGATTTTCTCTCAACATCATCGAAAACCTCTTGTAATTGATTATTTATATCCTCGCTATCCGGACATAAAGCAGTAAAATCCATGTCATGAGAAAATCTCCAGGTTTCCGGAAAGTAGACTTTTTTGATCGCAGTTCCACCTTTGAATATCAGGGAATCCTTGATCTCTGACTCGTATATCTCCTTTAGCAACCATTCGAGGACATAGTCTTTCTCGGTCAGTCCCACATACAAATTTTTCCTTCTTGCTATCCGCCTGATCTCTTCTTCTGTTAACATTTCACCACTTCAATTCTGCTTTACTTACGTTTAACAAGAGTTTCCATTTCGGATCATATTTTCCTTTTTTTCTTTTTGTTGGGTCTAAAATCGAATAACTATTTGAAATTTTACCATCCAGATTCTTTGAGTCCATGCCCAGAAGATCGAGAATGAATCCCAACCTCTTTATTGCTGCATTGTTGCCCATTTCCGTTACGTAGTCGGTTAATTTTCCGAGATCAATTTCATCTTTCGCAAAAAAGGCGGCTTTCGTGATCTCCTCTATGCCTCCACAGTATCTTGGCTTGTCGAGACAGTCAACTATTGTTTTCTCCTTATCTGAAATCTTGACCCTGACATTCGAGATTAAAATTTCATTAAAACCAAAGAATTTTTTTTCTGAGATATGAACAAATTTGAATTTCATTCCAAGTATTTCTTTATCCTTCAGTCTTTTTCTTGCGACAACAAAGATCTTGTTTGGCACCTGTTCCGTAAATCCGTAATAGTTCAGAGCTGTCCAATAAGCAATGTAGCAGGGTTCGAAGAGCGTTGCAATGATAAATTCGTGTTCTGTGTATTCTCCTTTGACCCCGGCAGTCAGAGGTGCTATCAGGTACCTTCCTTTTATGATCCTCACAATCCATTTCTTCTTTGCAAGCCTTTCAACGATGACCTTTGCATTTTCATAAGTACAATCCAGAACTGTTACAACATCACTCAATGCAAATATATTTTTCCTATTTTCTGTCAGGTACGATAGAAGGTAACTTTCCATCTTTGACAGACCTTTTCTTTTTTCATCCGAAGTAACAGATTCTGTTACCATGTGTACAATTAATAAATCCCCTGCTCATAAGCTTTACCATCATTGGGCACAATCGAATTATTTAGTGAAAACACTCGGATTTTTAGACAGTTCCGTTATGGGGGGATTGCCAGTCTTGCGGCGATTGTGCCCATCCGAAGTAACAGATTCTGCCATCATAAATACAAGCGATAAATTCCCTGCTCATATATGTCTTACTTTCATTCCCATGTACATGGCTTGACCGAGCACGAACCGCACGGTCTTATTTGCACAATGTCGCCGCAGCATCACGTTTTCACCTGCTGGTACGTGTTTTTCCATCTATATAGATTCCAGTGTTAACTATAGGTATTTTGTGCATACATATATCCATTGTACAAAGTTCATATAGTTGTGACTTCAAGCATATATCAGAGCGCGCTGGCAGACAACCGGGAAGTCCCGGGGGTCAAAAGCCAGAAAAAGACGCTCTAACCCGACAGAGTGAGTGCTCACTCTGGTACAGACAGACGAACAACCAACCAATAAGAGGTAAAGGAACATGAATATAGGAACTAGAATCAAGAACCTGTTCGCAGGAATGTGGGAGGACACGCAAGCGGTGTCGCCTATCGTGGCAACGCTCGTCCTCGTCGTCGTGGCAATTACAGGTGCCGCGGCAGTGGGAACGATCATGGGAACGTTCTCATCGGATGTATCCGAAGAATCGAACACCGGGGAGGTCACATCAGCATCCTCGACCGAACTTCTGATCGCAGGCAGTACAACCGTGCAGCCGGTATCAGAGTTACTCGCAGAAGCGTACATGGAGGAGCATCAGGGCGTCAAGGTAACAGTACAGGGCGGCGGCTCTGGCGCAGGCGTGTCATCAGCCGGACTGGACATCGTTGACATCGGCGCGGCATCCAGAGACGTGAAGCCTGATGAGCTGGCGAAGTACCCGAATATTGTGACGCACAAGATCGGCGGCAGTGCAGTTGTCGTGATCGTCAACAGCGCATCATCGATTACCAACGCCACCAAGGCTGAGATAAATGAGATATATGTGAATGGAACCGCCTCATCAGGCAATCTGACAACCATAACCGCTGTATTCGATCGGTCGGAAGAGTCAGGCACTGAGGACACCTTCTGTAAGTGGATTGGTAGCACCACCTTCCATAGCAGCGTAGAGGGTAAATCAGGCAATGCCGGTGTGCTTAAAGCAGTGGAGGACACGCCAAACAGCATAGGCTTCGTTGACTTCGGATTCGCAGATGGTAGTGATGAGGTCCATGCAATCAACCTCTATGATGGCAAGCAATACTTTGTAACCAAGGACAACATCAAGGATCAGCTCAAGGATTCCACTAAGGGCACATATCCTGACAAGCTGGCAAGACCGCTCAACTACCTGACAAACGGCGAGCCAAACTCGATGGAGCAGGCGTTCATCACCTTCGCGATGTCT
>PIXW01000162.1 GCA_003601535.1 ANME-2 cluster archaeon | reverse complement strand
TAGACCATGTCACAGTTCAGCAAATCCATGAGGTCGTAACAGCAGGCATTCTCGAAGATGCCGGAAGATACCGCACCCATAATGTCAGGATAACCGGGGCAGTAAAGACGCCGCCTGACTGGTCAAAGGTGGTCGGGTTGATGGATGGGCTGATCCGGGGTGTAGCCGAAAGCAGGATGCATCCTGTAGAGACTGCGGCTTTCCTGCATCACGGATTTGTTGAGATTCACCCATTCACAGACGGTAACGGCAGGGTGGCGCGTTTGCTTGCAAACCTGTATTTGATCGCAAATGGCTATCCGCCAGTGGTGATAAGAACAGAGGATCGCGGGAAATACTACAAGTGCCTGAGGTCAGGGGATGCAGGAGATCTCATGCCATTCGCCGGGTTCATTGCAAAGTCTGTGGATGAGAGTCTGACATTATATCTATCCATCTTTGGCGGGGCTGATGAACTGGTGCCGCTGAAAGAGCTTGCGAGGTGGGTGCCTTATTCACAGGAATATCTGAGCCTGCTTGCGAGGCGGGGTGTTCTGGATGCGGTGAAGATCGGGAGAGTGTGGCACTCGTCGAGGCGGGCAGTGGAGCGGTATGTGGGGGCGTGAAGGGGCTGAAGCCCAAAGCCTGTGCCACCTCCGCAATGAATTCGCGGGCATCCGCGGGATTGCGGTCGGGCGTTGCCGATCCGCCAGCCGCAATCTCGCCCGGATACTGCTGCCCTGATCTGTCCGTGATCGGTCGCTCCTGCGGGTGCCTGCGTGACTCTGGCATCACGTGGCGATTCTGGTGGGTTCGGATGCGGCAGAGGGGGTTGGGAGCGTGGTGATGTTTTTGGTACCTCACAGACCTGCCCTCACCGCCGCCTGTAGGATCATGAGTGCATCGAGTGACGAGATTCGGTGATCATCATTCATGTCGCCGACAGGATCGTACTTACCAGTGACTGCGAGTTTAAGTGCGAGTACCACGTCAGCAGGCGTGATCGCACCGTCCTGATTGATGTCGCCTCTGTCTACAAAGCCCGCTTTTAAGATCGCTTTCTTCGCACAGTCATTTTGCATAAACAGATTCCAGACAATCCCGCTTCTGTGGTTCTCGATCATTGTCAGTATCGCACCCTGGTCTATGCCAATATATGTGGGAGCGAACCAGCCAATACCTGATTCCATACCCGGATTGAATGCGTCCCTGAAGCCATACTCGCCCCAGAGTCCGTCACCATAAGTTTCGTTCATGTAACGCAGTGCCGATATGGACTCATCGGGCGTGAATATGATCGAACCGCCGGCACCTGCAGGGGCTATCGTCCCATCATCGTTCTGGCGTGGACCGTGTGCCCCATAATTGCTGTCGTGCAACGGGCATTCGCATGCTGTCAATCCCCACACGTTCGGACCATAGCCGGTGTGATTGTTCGGGTTCTCTATGCAGTAAGCTCTGTTCTCAAGCGTGGCATTAACAGAGTTCTGGAAGTAATTAATGCCCGCCCTATCCGTTTTATCTCTTAAATCAAACCATATTTGAGGGTATTGGTATGTAAAAAGTGAAGTTGAGGTGCTTTCTACAAACATATAACTTTGATTCCTATAAGTGTACTCTATCCGCCTGTACGTCCTTGTCCATGCATCCCAGCTATCGTCTGGTGTCGGATGCGTGGAAGAACCCAGCGCAAGAAGAACTGCAAGCATGCCCTCGTTATACCCCTGCCACCTATACGGAAGAAAGCCCGTATCAGGTCTCCAGCCCATAGAAAGCGTGTCATCATCATTGAGCATCCAGTTCCAATCGACATCCTCGTAAAGCTTTGTAGCAACAGTTTCTATCTCTGTATCAGCAAAATACTGGCTGACGGTCAGCACACCCGACATAAATATCGCAGTATCGATTGAGGAGAAGCAATCCACCCCGTTCCAGTTTCCGGTCTCTTGGTCGAACCAGTGGGGGAAAAATCCATGCTCGCTTTCCACGTAAAAATCATCAGGGTTATCCGGATTATCATAATAGCTGTTAAGGGTGGCGTTTACGCATTGATAGCCTTCCTCGTAGCTTATCCACCCCCTTTCGATTGCAATGGGGATCGATGTGAGGTAGAATCCACTGGATGCGGAACTGCCAGTATGCCATGCAGTGCTCTCTATCGTAAAACCGCGCTCATCGGTGTTTTCATGGAAAAAGAGGAAGGTTTTGAGTTCGATCGTGTCTAAAAACTTCTCATCATCCACTTGTGCCGATGCAAGTTGGAGGTGAGGGGTTAAGAGAAACAAGATACATAAAATTAGTTTTATTCTTGAGTTATTAATCATGGCTCTGCCTTCTGATCTATTTATCCACTATTCCACATCCGAAGGAATCGGTTCGCCTGTGTTCAGTCCCCAGTATGGGTTGAGTTCTCGCTCGGCGAAGATGCACCACGCAGTAGCACCTATGTGTAATGCATTCGGATAGCCCCATCCAAACCCGGTTGAGACATTATCGTGGCAAGCCGCGACTATTCCTTTTCCATTGCTGTTATTCGCGGAGGTTTGAGCCCTGCGGAGCTCGTCTATGTACTGGTCTGACTTTTCGGTTTCATTTCCAATCTGATAACTGATGCACATCTGCGCAGTCCCTTCAAACCATATCCCGTCCCGGTCGCAATTAAAGTCGAATCCTTCAAATCCGCAGCAGGTTGTCTGACAGTTGTTTTCGATCCAATTGTTGATGGCAGATCTGTTTACATCATCCAGAGCCATCACACCCCATGTATTCACATCAAGAGGTCTAACGTCTCTGTTTATCGTTATTCCATCATTCATTGTTCCAGTCCAGAAATGCCCAACGCTTTCGTTCCACATAGATTCCACGAACGTCTTTGCGTATGTCGCCCCTTCTTGCCATGTGGAGTTGTTTGTAGCTTTGTAGAGATTCATGAATGCGACATAAACATCGATATTGTGCTCAGTTGACTTCCATTCCAGTTTTTGAGGTTGCCAACCAGTGTAGCCACCGGTGTAGCCTCCTGCACCACGAGTATCATAGCAGTTATCATATATCCAGTCGCCCATGCGTTTGGAGGAATTTAAATAGGTTGTATCGCCAGTAACCTCATAATAACGGAGCAGAGCTATAATTGTCCATGCCATGTTGCCCGCGCCAGTTCCCGGACTTTTGATGGAAGAATTCTCCCCGGTCGAGTCTGTAAGGTCGTTTGCCCAGTAACCGTCCCTTATCCGCCCATCATTGAAATCCTGATCGTGGTTCTGGCACCAGATCAGGGAATCGCAGAGGATTTTTGCTCTTGACAGATCCTCTGGAGTACCTCTGTCGATCAGAGCCAATATCACCAGATCATTATCATACACCCAAGCCATGTAGTCATCTGGATTGATTGGGGTGCCCACATAACTCTGGATCAGTCTCAAGGTGCTACCACTTTCGTATCGGTCCATCTGTTCGTATAGATGAGAATACGCCTTTTCTTCTGGCGATGGTTCTGTGCTGCCTGCTGATGTTTGCAGGATCATGAGCGCGTCGAGGGATGTGACGCTGCCATCGCCGCTGACGTCCCATCGCGGGTCGTGCGGGCGGCTGCCGACTGCGATCTGGAGCGCGATCGCGGCGTCTGTGGTGGTGACTGCTGGGCGTTCTGGTTCAGGAGCGCATGGGACTGGCTTGGTCTCGAACGGGTAGAACTCGACTTCACCCCGCCCGCCTTCTTCGTAGTCGCAGATGCTCGCATCGATTGTGCTGCTGTTCATTCCGGCGCCCCAGTAGTTGTGTTTTGCTTCGACATGGTTTGACTGATAGTTTCTGAACTGCCACTCCCAGCCACCAGTCGCAACGTTGTAGTTACCGTTCTCGATTACGTTGTTGTAACTGATGTTGTTGTCTATGCTTCCATCGGAGAGGCAAAAGCCACCCCGCATGTTGTTCTGCACCCAGTTACAGGTGATGATGTTGTCACTCGATAGATCCAAGTAGATGCCGTCACGGTTGTTCGATCTCACGATGTTGTTTATAAGCGTGTTGTTGCTCGAAACCAACAACCATATGCCATAGTCATTATTTGATGTGATAACGTTCTCTATTTTGGAATTCTTAGTATACGCAAACAGTACCCCCTTGTCGTTGTTCGTCAATGTCATGTCCTTGACTGTGATATTTGTGGAGTTCACAACTCCAACAAAACCAGCGTCGCTTGGAATTATTTTATCCCTCTGATTGACCCAATAATATATCGGCTTTCCATTCACGGTGTTACTCGCGTCTATACTTTGGGTGTAGTGAGAAATACGATCACCAAAAACGCCGAAGTTACGCGTGTTTCCAGAGATCGTGTTCTTCGTCAGCGTGTTATTACTCGAAGAATGCAGGCGGATGCCATAGTCATTTGAATTCGCGATGTTACCCACCAGTGTGTTGTTGCTCGAATCCGACAGCCATATGCCATACTTATTGTTCGAGGTGCTGACATTCTCTATTCTCGAATTCTTGGTATGTGCGAATAACACTCCTTCGTAGTTTTTCGTTAGTGTCATGTCTCTAACCGTAATGTTCGTGGAGTTCACGACTCCAACAAAGCCGGCATCACTTGGAATCTGCTTATCCTGCTGATCAACCCAGTAATAGATCGTCCTTCCATCCACTGTGTTGCTCGTGTCTATGTTGTGGATGTAGTAGGAAAATCCAAGACCGTTAACACCGAAGTTGTACATGTTTCCGGAGATTGTGTTCCTCGTCAGCGTGTTATTGCTCGAACAGAATAGCCAGATGCCGTGCTCGTTGTTTGAACTCACAGTGTTGTTCGTAAGTATATTATTACTCGAACCTAACAGCTTGATACCATCCCAGTCGTTCAAGGTTGCGGTATTGTTGGACAGTGTGTTGTTGCTTGAAGAGGACAATAGGATGCCGTAGCAGTTGTTTTCAGATACGTGATTATCTGAGATGTTGCAGTAATCCACACGGTTGAGGTGAATTCCAGCCATGACCTGACGACACCCAGTCCCATAGTCCGTACCCCTCGCCGCAGTCACTGCGAACCCGCTGATGTTTACCCAGTCTACAGTCACCTCAAAGACGTGTTTACTCCACCGTCCCCCTCTCCTCCCCGCGCTCACAGTCACCACATCCGCGCCCTCACCTTCCAGCGTAAGCGGTTTGTCCACATCCACATTCTCACTGTAACTCCCGTTCCACACAAAAACCGAATCGCCAGCAGCCGCAGCATCCACCGCCGCCTGTATCGGCGCCCCACTTGCATTGAACGCGCCGCCCTCTTGCCACCAGCCGCTTTCATTGACGTACAGTTGTTCTGCGCTCGCCATACCGCAGAACGCGAGCCACAGCACAAGTATGATATGCCATTTCAGTTTGCCCATGGTATCTCTCCTTCTGTAATGAACCGGGACTCACACTACAAAAAACCTCCCCCACACCCCCCGGCAGGCAGAAGACCCCTCAGTCTCCTGCCCGCCAGAACACCCTTTTGCCCTTCATTGATGCTTCGCTGCGTACGTCTCTGCAATCAGCGCTCGCTTCAGACGGTACCTGATCATCCGCTTGTCCCAGTTCTCATTGTTTCCGATGAACCGGACGAGCCGCTTCTTTGTGGCGCCCTCGATACCAAAATCAGCCATAATCTCTTTTATTACAGCGTTCTGCGCAGCCTTTTCTTCTTTGGATAACTTCTCTTTCTCTGCCATTCTGATCACCTCGAGACCGTGACGCTTGTTACCATTCCTGTTGTCACCGGAAGCTTCGCATTTGAGAGAACGATGCCCGGAGCCACATCAGAGACCTTGAATCCGACCATAACATCACCCCTGTCAGACGTCAGTTTCACAGGAATTCCTTTGAGAAGCGAGTTTGCAAGCACCATGTCAAGATTCATCTCAACGAAGTCGTTATCATCGATGATACCGTTCCATAAGAATGGATTGTATGCATACACCAGCGCAGTCTCAACCGCCTCTGCAGTTGGACTTGCCTCCATTACAGCATACTCAGGCTTCTCATACGCAGGAATAACACGCTCATCCACGGAATCGATTCCAACAGTCGCAAGAACCGCCGCGTGGAGCTCAGAGAACAGGTCTACTGGCTGTCCGATCATTGTTCCGATCGCATCGATCCCATCGGTTCCTGTACCGCTGCCCACAAGCAATCTTCCTTCGGCGTTCACCACGGTTCCAGCTTTCCTGTACAGCGGTTCGGTTGCAACAACGATGTTTGCAACATCGGTGATCGTGCTCTCCCGTGATGTGATCACGATCAGATTGTCGAGTTTTTTGAGCGCCTCCCGTACAGCAGTCTCGTCTGGCATGATCTCGATTAGGTCCGTGTCGAGACAGACCAGCGTCTTAATCTCTCCTGAATCGATCTCCTCGATGATCTGATCGAAACTCTTCTGCTCGGTGTGCTTGCTTGCAAGGTCGCATCCGACAGCGTTTACGAACGGTTTCATGAAGATTATCGCTGCTCCTGATTTCTTTGCGAGATTCAGAAGAACCATCACCTGTTCCGGGTCAGAACTCGGGTTTAAGTCTGCGATGATCACAGAATCGCTGTCGAGCGCAAGTTCAGCCTCGTACTGATCAGGACCGATCACCTTATTCTCATCAGCCAGACTGACCGCCTTCCAGCCGACTGCGGTAACTTCTGCTCCGTTCTTCTTTGCTGCGAGAATTCGACGGACGAGCAGCGGATACTGTTCATAAGGATCGATGAAGAGCACGATCTTCTTCGCACTCTCGATTGCATCGAATGGAATGCCCACGCCCATCGTCGGGTGGCATTCGGATGGAATCCTTGAGAACGCGCCCATACCGGTGTTTACTACCGCGTTCTTGCTTTCTGCAAGTTTCATGAGTGCGAGATGCTCCTCGCATGTCGTGTTTCCGACAGAGACAAAGACTGCACCATCGCCGATCGCCGTTCCTGCTGCTGCGACTGCATCTGCAAGATCTGCCTCGTTCCCATCAACCATTGAGGTCGCAGGCTTGAGATTATGAGGCAGCCTCACACCGAATCTACAGAGCTTGCCAGCGTTCACGACTGCATCCTTGCGCCAGTCAATATCGATCGTGCCATCTTCCTTTTCACGGATATACATCCCGCACGCCATCGAGCAGCCCGGACATACTGTAGTAAATATATTTTCATCCATTTAAATCACCTCAGTCCTCAATCAGATCAACTCCGAAGAACGGTGGCGTCCTCATATCCACTCCTGGCGTGTAATCGAACTCCTCCTGCAGCGGTTCAGCAAACCTGCGATAGAGGTGTGTCAGCGGGATATCGACAGGACAGACATCGGTACACTGCCCGCATCCGATGCACGAGTCCATCAGATGCACGAACCGCACAAGATGAAATAGCGACATCTTGTAACCTAATGCCTGCGAATAGAAATCAGTACACTTCGCAGCCTCACCACATGCGCATACCGGGCAGACCGTCTTGCACGCACCGCAGTTGATACAGTCAGAAAGCGTATTCATGTAATAGTCGAGGTGGCTTCCCTCGATCGGTGCAAGATACTTCTCATGTGCACTCGCTGCAACCTTCTGCATCGCAGAATCGACCTTTTCTCGGATCGCTTTGCCCTTCTCGTCAGCAGGCGTAATCTCGACAGCTCCTGAATCGATCGCGTTCTGGAGTATCTCGATTCCCTTTTCTGTATTTACCTCAACAAATGTACCCTTTCCGGCGAGATCTCCGATGACGCCCCAGTTTCCACAGGCAAGATCTGCCATTCTGGGGATGTTGATTGCACAGTACTGGCAGGACTCACGTCTGCCGTATCCCTCTTCTTCGAGTTCATCGATCTTGATCGCGTGTTCTTTGCCGTCCTTTGTCTCGAAGATCAGCTTTCCTTTGTCGATCTCCTCGCCTGCAATCTCCTCCGGATCGAGTTTATAGATCGTCTCGAGCATCTTCCGTGTCACTGCCGGATGCATCGTTCCGCCGCAGTTGAGACCGATGATGTATGTCGTATCGAGGTTTACCTGCTGCCTCTTTGCCTGTTCGATCGTGGCTCTTGCGTCACACGGTTTTGCAGGGAGTGCTACCTTTGTCCCATATTCGAGATAGCGTGAGAGAACAATAGGAACAGAGTGCATCGATCCTGCTGCTGCTTTAACCTCTTCTGGATCGGATGTGACGATTGGAATAGCTTCAAACTCTCCGAGTTTCTTAAGAACAACAACCGCCTCAACGAGTTCTTTTTCGAGCGCTGCTGCAAGCATTGCTGTGACGAGACCTCCTGATGCTCCTTTGCTTCGGATCTCCTCATCAGTAGCCCATCCGATATAACAGTCTCCTATTTCCATTTAAATCACCCCTTCTGGCTTTAGCGGACTTGGTCCTACCTTCTTGATCTGCTCTGTAAATTCCTTGACGACGTTTGCATATCGCTCGCCCTCCGAAGCCGAGATCCAGTCGAGTTTGAGCCGCTCATCCTCGAGTCCGAGCTCGTTCACCATCGCTTTTAGGAATTTGTACTTGATCGTTGCCTTGTAGTTGCCGCTCACGTAGTGACAGTCTCCGATGTGACATCCAGAGAATATCACACCATCTGCGCCCTCGAGGAACGCATTCAGGATGAATACCGGATCCATTCTGCCAGAGCACATCACCCGTATCACACGTACCGTCGGGGGCTGCTGGAACCTGCCCATTCCCGCGGAGTCAGCTCCTCCATAAGAACACCAGTTACAGCAGAACATCACGATCTTTGGCTGCCATTCCGTATCTTCTGCCATTTTCTACTCACCTCCGTACACGAATACGTTTCTCACCTGTGCCAGCACCTGATCGTTCTTGAAGTGGCTCTGTTCGAGCGCGCCTGTCGGACAGGCTGTGACACAGGTGCCACATCCCTTGCAGAGAGCCTCAACAATATTGATGCGGCGGTCGCCGTTCGTCCCAACCATCTCAAAGACACCGTAGGGACACTTGTCCACACAGACACCGCAGACCACGCATTTGTCTTCGTCGATCCTTGCGGTGATTCCCATGATTGGCGCCTCCCCTACTGAAAGAAGTCGGGTTGCACGTCCTGCTGTTGCACTGCCGTGAGCGGTCGAGTATGCAATATCCCTTGGACCTGCTGCGCATCCTGCAACAAATACACCGTCTGTAGTCGTATCCACTGGTGCGAGCTTCGGATGCAGTTCTGTTAAGAAACCATCTGCCGATCTCGGCAGTTTGAGAATGCTTCCCATCTCATTGATGCCCTCGTTCGGAACAAGACCCGTTCCCAGCACTAAAAGATCGACTTCCACGTTCTCGATCTCGCCTTTCAAGGTATCCTCGACCCTGACGATCAGGTTGCCGTTCTCCTTCTCTGTGACCTCAACAGGCCTTCCTCTGATGAACTTCACGCCAAGGTCTCGTGCACGGTTGTACGCCTCCTCAAAGCCCCTCATGGTCGAGCGTATGTCCATGTAAAAGATGTAATGGCTCGTTTCAGGTCTCTTCTCCTTCAAGAGCTGCGCGTTCTTGATGTTGAACATGCAGCAAACTCCTCCAGAGCAGTAGATGTTCTCGTTCACGTCCCTTGATCCAACGCAGTTGATGAATCCAACCGTCATCGGTTCAACACAGTCAGATGGACGCACCACATGTCCGCCAGTTGGACCTGCAGCATTGAGCAGACGCTCGAACTCCATCGTGGTGATCACGTTGTCGTATATCCCATAACCATAGTTGTGGTGCGGCAGCGGATCAAACGCGTTCATCCCAACAGCAACAGTTATCACACCGACCTTGATCTTCTCGTAAACAGGCTCCTGGTCGTATCGGATTGCGCCAGGCTCACAAGCTTTCTCACATGCCTTGCATCCGATACAGTTCTCCTTATCGAGTACTGCTCGCATCGGTACAGCCTGTGGGAACGGTATATATATCGCCTTTCTGGTCCCGAATCCCTCGTTGAACTCCTTTGGCACCTCCACAGGACATACCTCCTGACACGCTCCGCAGCCCGTGCAGACATCAGTGTCGAGATATCTCGGCTTGTGCATCACAGTCACCTCGAAGTTTCCGACGAAACCATCCACATCCGTAACCTCGGAGTACGACATGATGTTGATGTTCTTGTTGCGCGCGACTTCAACCATCTTCGGTCCGAGGATGCAGATCGAACAGTCGTTCGTCGGGAAGACTTTGTCAAACCGTGCCATCCTGCCACCGATCGATGGCTCCTTCTCGACAAGATAGACATTGTATCCCATGTCTCCGAAGTCGATTGCTGCCTGCATGCCTGCAACACCTGCGCCGATCACGAGCACGTTCTGATCAACGGGCACAGACGACTCTTTAAGTGGCTCAAGCAACCTGGCGCGGGCAACACCCATCCTCACAAGATCCTTTGCTTTGGCTGTCGCGCCTTCCCAGTCCCACATGTGGATCCATGAGCACTGGTCACGGATGTTCACGAACTCGAACTGGTACGGGTTCACACCAGCCTCCTTGCAGCACGCCCGAAACGTGGGCTCGTGCGTCCGCGGCGTACACGACGCCACAACCACTCTATTCAGGTTGTGCTCCCTGATCCCTGCCTGTATCTCTGCCTGTCCCGAATCTGAGCATGTAAACTTGTTGACCTTCGTATGCACGACATTCGGAAGGGTCAGCGCGTAATCGGCTACCGCCTGGGTATCGAGATACCCGCCGATGTTGATGCCACATTCGCAGACAAAGACCCCGATACGTGGTTCTTCGTTTTCCATTATGATCTCCTTCGTTTAACTATTTGTAATTCTCATGCAGTGGTGTATTGTGATAAGCTTTTCGAGATGTCAAAAAAGTCGCTCCTCATCTCTTATCACATCCTTATTGGAACACCTCTTGATGATCGCATGTCTATAGCGAACACGGCAGATCATTGGCATCATTATACTTAAGGGTAACGTTGGAACTACCGGATGACTCCGAAACCTTTTAATATTGCTCCACCCACCACTATATCCATTGCATGAGAACATTCCTGTTTCGCATGAACCATAACTCAACGGAAGAGGAATAATAATTATAGGACCGTTAGAGTTAACAAACTAATGCAGTAGGTGAATTCGGTGACCAACAATTCGAACAATGCTCAAGTGTGTTACCAGTGCGGCACATGTACTGCCATCTGTCCTGTGCGTAGGGTTGTACCATTCTCACCGAGAGGTGCAATCTATAATTCAAACATCTACGACACGGACACAGACGT
>PIXW01000161.1 GCA_003601535.1 ANME-2 cluster archaeon | reverse complement strand
TTCATTGTTATGTACGGCAGAAGAAGGATTGGAAAGACCGAACTCCTGAAGAATTTTGTAAAGGATAAGCCACATGTGTACTTTTTATGCAACAAAACAGGGACATCCACAAACATTTCAAGGTTCAAAAAACAAGTCGCAAGGTTTTTCTCAGAACCAGAGATTGCTTCCGAAGATTTTGAGGAGATATTTTCTTACATAATATCAAGAATAAAAGAAAAAATTGTAATTATTTTTGATGAGTTTTCGTATCTTGTCGAAAAGGATGATGCGATTCCATCGTTGTTTCAGATGGTTGTTGATGAAGTTTTGAAAAATAAAAATATAATGCTTATAATTTGCGGATCTTCCATAAGCATGATGGAAGAACTGCTTGGATACAAAAATCCACTCTATGGAAGAAAAACAGGGCATATAAAAGTTAATCATTTGACATTCAAGTATTTCAAGGAATTTTTTCCTGAAAACACAAAAGAAGAAAACATAAAAACATATTCTATTTTGGGAGGCGTTCCCTTTTATCTCGAGAAATTCGACGGGAAAAATCTGCGCTTGAAAACGCAAAAGAGCAGATTCTATCAAAAAGAGGGATGCTTTATGAGGAGGTCGATCTCCTCTTGAAGGAAGAGTTCAGAGAACCGGACGTTTATAAGACTATTTTGTCTGCCATAGCTTCAGGAAGCACAAAGGTTGCAGAAATAGCGGATAAATCAGGAATCAAGGTATCTAACATGGACAGATATCTGAAATCACTCATAAGGCTTGGCATAATAAAAAAAGAGATTCCAGTAACCGAGAGAAAAAGCAAAAAAACGCTTTATACAATAGACGACAATTTCTTTGACTTCTGTTCTATGTTTTTTGAACCTGACCGATCAGATATAGAGATAGGTGAAACCAAAAGTGTGGAAGACCATTTGAAAAAGGAGTTCAATACTTATGTAGGCAGAAAATTTGAAAAACTGGTACGAACTGAGATGATAAGAGATTTATGCCCTTTCAGAGCTACAAAAACAGGCAGATGGTGGGGATTTTATAAAGATGGAGGAAAGAGAAAAGAACTTGAAATAGATGTTATTCAGTTAAATGAAAATACAAAAGATATTCTTTTTGTAGAATGTAAGTGGAAGGATTTAAGTTATAACGACGCGAGAAAAATATTTTCAGATCTTAAGGAAAAATCAAGGTTTGTTCAGTGGAACAATGGTATGCGAAAGGAATATTTCGGGCTTGTTGCGAAAAGTATCGGAGGAAAGAAGAAATTTAGAGAGATGGGCTTTTTTGTTTTCGATCTGGATGATTTTTGAACGTTGTAAAATGATTTGTGGCTTTGTGGATGAAAAGTTAAATAACACTTGGATTTTTAGATGATGCGTCATGGTCTTCAAGAGACGAACCCGTGTCGATGTTGCAAAAAAAATATTTCTCGAACACATCGTTCCAATAAAAAGAACAGAAAGGATACCAATCGAAGAAGCGAACAATAGAGTTCTCGCTGAGGAGATTGTGTCTGAGATCGACATCCCTGATCACAAGCGCGCAGCGATGGACGGATACGCGGTTCGTGCAGAGGATACCACAGGTGCTTCACTATCGAATCATGTGCTTCTGCGAGAAGGGGTTGATTGCGTGCGGGTGAATACCGGATCGAGCATACCCGAGGATATGGATGCAGTGGTTATGATCGAGGATACGCTGCCAGGAGTCGAGATATGCGCAGCGGTGCACCCGAACAAACATATCAGTTTGATCGGAGAGGATGTCTGCCAGGGAGATGTGGTATTTGGAGATGGGCATCATCTCAGAGCCTGCGACATTGCCATGCTTGCCATGCTCGGCATATCACACATCGAGGTATACGCCCGCCCGGTGGTTGCGATCATTCCGACAGGATCAGAACTCGTTTCCAGAGATGAAACCAACGGGATTCGGGAGACGAATGGGTTGATGACTGGCATGTACATCGAAAAATGGGGCGGAATTCCGGTTTACAGAGATATTGTCATCGACGATCCTGATCTGATCAAAGAAGAGATCCTCGCATCTGTAGACTGTGATGCGATCATTCTCTGCGGCGGTACATCGGTCGGAGAGCGAGATTACGTCCCGAAGGTGATCGAGTCAATCGGAGATCTGCTGGTACATGGTGTGGCTTTAAGCCCTGGGAAGCCCACTGCGCTCGGTATAGTCAGAGAGACACCTGTACTCTCGCTCCCTGGGTATCCTGTTGCCTGTCTGATCGCACTGCTGGAGTTCGCACGTCCGGCAGTACAAAGACTGCGACACGTGCCTCCGGAGCCGGACCGGATATTGCGCGCGCGTCTTGGTGCAAAGATTGCATCAAAGATCGGATATATCACCTACACAAGAGTGCAGGTGAGAGGTAACGTGGCTCACCCGGTCATGACGTCAGGAGCAGGCATTCTCAGTTCGGTTACGCGGGCAGATGGCTTTGTCATAATCAAAGAAGAACTGGAGGGACTCGATTGCGGTGATGAGATCGATGTTGTGTGGCTTTAAGCAGCCTTAATTCATGGATGCATGAAACGGCTCAACAATACCAACTATGCTTTTAATCGTCTTTTCGAGTTCTACCAGCACCATACCAAGATTGGTATTGGGTTCGATCAGTGTTGCCAGCAGCATCTTTCTACCAGCTCCCATAACAATCAGCCGCCCATGCCGTGACTCGACGATCATGCGATCTGGTACTCCTCTGTTTAACCCCTCTGCTGTGATCTCAGCGGCGCCAAGCATCGTTGCAGCCATGGCAGCGAAGGTGCTTGCGTCCTTTGGCGCATTTGCTGTGACCAATACCCCATTCCGGCTTACTATTGCGCTTGCCTCAATTGCAGCCCTGTTATGCAGGTCTGACAATGTTTTACTGAGTGCGTTCATCGTAGTCATGTAATAAATCCCCTCAATGACCGATTGTTATCTGCACTTTATTTGAGAGTATTATTAAACTTTCGATATGTTCGGCTTTGGGACAATATTACCTGACCGACCGCCCAATCACCTCACAACCACATTCTGCAATCTCACCCCGCGATACTGCAGAATGCTTTGAAATATCATCGGTTGAGCATTGCCTCCGCTTATAGGCACTGCAAAAGCAGTGGTTAAGTCGTTCATTGGCTGAGCATATATACCGCTGTGTTTATATACTTGTTGGTTGATCTCACCGTATGCCATCCAAACAGCGCGGCGATGAACTCAGAAAAATCATCAAGAGTATCCGGGATGGGACATTCAAATACGAGAGTAAAGAGCCAGTAACAACGAACTGGACGCAATATGACCA
>PIXW01000160.1 GCA_003601535.1 ANME-2 cluster archaeon | reverse complement strand
CGTACTACATCAATGACCCGGGCTTTGCCACCAGATCGACGCTGGATGATTATCCGGTCAGATACGGGATGCGGATATTTTCTGGTAATCCGCCTGCTGAACGTGCGAATGCACCGCTTGTCGGTGACTGGAACGGGAATGGAACCGATACAACCGGCATCTACAACTACACGACAGCAGAGTTCTCACTTGATAGTGGATTGAACATCAGTTTCGGCATCTCCGGCGATATTCCGATCACAGGAGACTGGAATGGCAATGGGTATGACACGATCGGCGTCTTCCGCCCATCCACTGCTCAGTTCTTCCTTGATCATGATAACGATGGCGTTTCTGATGTGAACGCAACGCTCGGGGTCATCGGGGATATTCCGGTTGCTGGAGACTGGGATGGTGATGGGGATGATAATATCGGCGTATTTCGGCAGAATCATTCTGATACCGGACTTACGATGTTCTTCCTTGATTTCGATAACAGTGGTGGAGCTGCGGATATGAGCGTGGCGTTTGGCGAGCCTGATGATCTGCCTGTTGTTGGCGATTGGGACGGAGATGGGATTGATAATATCGGGGTTTACCGTTCTACAGGTGCTACCGGTGTATTTTATCTGGATATCGATAATGATGGCGGGATCGCTGATATCGTGACGCCTGAGTACGGGAATCTCGGGGATATTCCGGTTGCAGGAGATTGGGATGGAGATTCTGACGATAATATCGGGGTTTATCGACCGGGTACCGGGGAGTTTTTCTTGAATGCAACGGTTCCTGATGTGGCTGAGTATTGTATATTTGATAATGAAATACGGGTTAATGAAGGTATAGAAATCGAATACGATGTGAAAATAGAGGTTGTTGAAGTGGGAACGGACATTATCAATTTCACTTATGCAAAGTTCCGTATAGCGAGTTATCAGAAGCCGGCGATACTGACCCGCGTATTTCAGGGTGATATTCCAATTAAATACGAAACTAACAGCGGCGCCAGCATATACATCGAAGTGCTCGGAGTACACAATGATTCAGTACATTTCAGAGTCACTGGACCAGAGGATTGGAGGGTCACCGCGTATTACGAGGTTGAACCAGAAGGAGTTTACAACCTCAATACAGGCGAGAACTTCTCGACAATTCAAGCTGCGATAGACGATCCTGATACGCACGATGGACATACGATCACTGTGGATGCGGGCACGTATAACGAGAATGTGAATGTGAACAAGCGACTTACGTTGATTGGTGAGGGCGCGGATGTGGTGACGGTGAGGGCGGCGGATGCGGAGGATCATGTGTTTGAGGTGACTGTGGATTGGGTGAACATCAGTGGGTTTACGGTGACTGGAGCAACACGTGAAGAGTACGCGGGATTTTATATTGACAGCGTGGATCACTGCAACATTTCTGATAACAACGCATCGAACAACCGTGCCGGCATTTACCTGAATTCTTAGAGCGATAATATACTTACAAACAACATCGCGTCGGACAACCACCACGGCATCGTCACAGCTTATTCGAGTAACAATGCACTCGCAAATAATACTGCAAACTCGAACAGTGAATTCGGTGTCAACTTATATTATTCAAACAACAATATATTAACAAATAATATCGCGAACTCGAATGACAACTGTGGTATCATCTTGCGGTGGTCTTCGAGTAACAACATACTCACGAACAACAACGCATCGAACAACCAGCGGATCGGCATCGGTGCAGTCTATTCGAGTAACAACACACTCATGAAAAACACCTTCATAAATGATGGGTTTTATATTGGAGATTCTTACAGAAACACTGTCGTGAACAATATAGTAAACGGTAAACCTCTTGTATACTTCGAGGAAGCATCCAACTTTACGATTCAAAACGCAGGGCAAGTCATTCTCGTGAATTGTACTAACATCACTGTGGAGGGTCTAAATCTTTCTAATACAAGCATTGGTGTGGTACTCTTGGAAACTGATGATTGTAAGATAGCTAACAATATCGTTTCGAACAACATGATGGTTGGCATCATCATGAGTCATTCAAGCAGCAACATGCTTGCAAAAAACAACGTAAACTCGAACAACGAGGGCGGCATCGGGCTGGAATTTTCAAGCAACAATGTGCTCACGGACAATATTATAAGGTCGAACAACGGAGACGGCATCTACTTGGATTATTCAAGCGACAACATGCTACAGAACAACATCGCATCGAACAACTGGGACGGCATCGACCTGGGTGATTCGAGCAACAACACGCTGACGAACAATAACGTCTCGAACAACTACCACGGTATCCATCTGGTGGAGTCGAGCTACAACAACATCACGAAGAATAACGCCGACTCGAACGACTACAACGGTATACGCTTGTGGTATTCGAGCAACAACACGTTGCATAGTAACACTGCCAACTCGAACGACTGGAACGGCGTCTCCTTGGAGTACTCAAGCAACAATACCCTCCACCACAACAACCTCATCAATAACACCAACCACAACGCCTACGACTACGGTGGCACCAACACATGGGACTCCGGCTCCGCGGGCAACTACTACTCCGACTACACCGGCACCGACCCGGACGGCGACGGCATCGGCGAAGACCCGCACCCGATCCCGGGCGGCGGTGGCAGCGTGGACAATTACCCGCTCATGCAGCCGTGGACTGGTGCCACATCACCGAAAGGCGACCTCAACCACGACGGCATCCTCACCCCCGCAGACGCCGCGATCGCGCTCCGGCTCGCAGCCGGCGGTTCCGCTCCGTGCGACCCCGCGACGCTCTCTGCCGCTGATGTCAGCGGTGATGGACGCATCACCTCCCTCGACGCGCTGATGATCCTGCAGGCTGCGACTGACCGATAGAATTATAATCCGGAACTGTTCAATCCCACAAAAAGAGGCTTTCGATGAAGCTACTGAAGAACATAAAGAAATCAATATCAGGAAGTCGCTATAACATCACCCTACACGCAAGAAAAGAGATGAGTCCAAAAGAAGATGATATATCTGAGAAAGAATTGATCGGAGCAATATTGAATGGGAAGATAATAGAGGACTACGCAGATGACAAACCATTTCCAAGCTGCCTCATATTCGGGATGACTGAAGAAGGGAGACCCATACATGCGGTCTGTGCATACTCAAAAGAGGATGATGCGACAATAATTATAACAACTTATGAACCAGATGCAATTAGATGGAATGACTACAGAAGGAGGATTTAAATGATCGTATCGAAATGCGCGATATGCGGTGGGAAAGTTGAAGAAAGAGAAGTAAGTGAAGAGATAAGGGTCGGAAATGATTTTGTTGTGGTAGAAAATGTCGCAGCAGGCGTATGCGTGGAATGTGGAGAGCGATATTATCCGCCCGGTGTTGTTGATAGGCTGAGAGCTATTGAACTGCGTGCAATGGACCAGAAGAAATTGAAGGGACTGGACATAGTGGGGCGTGCATACAAGATACGGTACAATGCTCCTGTCTTGGACATTTCTATTTGAGCTCTCTGTGCATGACTT
>PIXW01000159.1 GCA_003601535.1 ANME-2 cluster archaeon | reverse complement strand
GATTCAGTTGTACAATCTCCTTTTACCGGGAAAACGACATCTTCCACCCGGTTGATTCTGATATTTTCTTTCAGATAGTGATACGCTGCTGGATTGAGTTCGATTGCAATAACCTTTTTCGGATGCGAATGGACAGCAATCTGGATCGAAAAATAACCAATTCCAGCAAACATATCCAGAACAACCTGATCTTCACAAATTTTGCTCATTCGCATTCGTTCTGCAAGATTTCCCTGCGAGAACATGATTTTTGCTGCATCGAGTTTGAAGTAGCAGCCATTCTCCTTATGAATGGTCTCTGTTTCGTGTTTGCCTGATATCACCTCGCAGACAGGCTCACGAAACGTTCCTGTGATACCCTTGTTCCAGAGCACTGTCTCGCATCTCGGATACATCGCAAGAAGCGCATCCCCGATAGCGTTTGCCCGGTGTTTCAGCGCATCCGGGATGCTGACAAGGATCACGGTACCAAGAATCTGCCAGCCGCGTGGGAGCAATCGCTCCTCATCAGGAGGCAGATGCACCAGATCGGATAGTCTTTTCGTATTTATTCAACCTCACCTCAGAAAATTTCGGGTCCATCGTAAATACCCTTCGGACACTGAAGCGGTATACCGATAATATGGATAAGAATCACATAAAGAGAATAGCTGCTGCCCGGAGATATCGCTCGAACATGAACGCAAACATCTACGAGATATTCAACTCCATTCAGGGAGAAGGAATCTATGTCGGCACGAGACAGGTCTTTGTCAGGTTCTGCGGATGCCAGTTGTCGTGCGAATACTGCGATACTAAGGAGGCGCGATCTGCAGTCAAACAATGCAGGATTGATTGCAGATATATCGACAATCCCCTGGACATAAATACAGCAATCGATGCTATCAATTGCTTGTGGACGCCTTCTACCAGAAGCATCAGTTTAACTGGAGGAGAGCCACTGCTGCACATCGATTTTATCAAAGAGCTCGCCGAAGATGTCCCAAAACTGTATCTGGAGACGAACGCTGGCTTTCCAGAATATGCAAAGGACGTAGCAGATCAGATCGAGATCGCTGCATGCGACATCAAACTTCCGGAGCATCGGGCAACTGATGATTATCCCCGTCTTCTGGATGCTGAATTACAGACGGTTGAGATTTTTCATTCGAGAGGTGTTGAAACCTTTGTTAAGATTATTGTTCTTCCGGAAACAACAGAAAAAAGTATTGGAAGTGCTGTTCTTGGTATAAAATCCATCGATGATTCTATCCCACTGGTTTTACAGCCTGTTACTCAGGTAAATATCGATGTACGGCAGTTGCTTGATCTGATGGATTTTGCAGGCTCACATCTCTCTAATGTCCGTATGATTCCGCAACTGCACAGGTTGCTTAACATTCCCTGAATAATCTTATATATGAGCGCCGCACAAGGATATCTGAGGGCTATCGGATGGATGAATGGGAAGTCGATCTTCACATACCTGATATTGGTTCGATGTTCACGCTGAGCACTGTTGGGGTTTGCTCTGCACTGATCGCCCTTGCCGAGATCACCTACATGATGATGATCATCACCACCGCGTACGAGACCAATGGCAAGGACTGGCTTTTAGAACTGCTGTACGCAGAGGCATACACCGAGGAGATCACTTACGTCCTTGTATCATCGATCCTTCTGTTACTATCCGCAATCGTTTTTCTTGTAACAATGAGCGTTTCGCTGATCGAACTCCACTGGATCAAAAGAGGACGCAGTCCGCATATAAGGATCATATTTACATCGTTCTTCATCGGTCTGATTCTGCTATCGCTCACTCTGATGTCTACGTTCATAATCAAGCAATACGGGGTACAGATGTTCGGAATAATACGATAATTGGAGGTCTGCATGACAACAGCCATAAAAAATTGGATACGGAATTTCAAGGGGGGCAACGGAGATGGAAATGGAGGTGGCAACGGGGAAAAAACAGATGCCGCTGCCATAACCGGAACAATAAGAGAAAAACCACCTGAAATCATCGAGGCAAGGAAAAAGGAACTGAGCGATCTCACAAAGGTGAAGACAAAGACCCAGAGGGTGCTTTATCCATTCTCGGCAATCGTTGGGCAGGAAACTATGAAGCGTGCGCTGATCCTGAATGCGATCAACCCATCGATCGGCGGGGTATTGATTCGCGGGCAGAAAGGCACTGCGAAATCAACTGCTGTGAGGGGTTTAACAGAGATCCTTCCTGAGATTGAGGTTGTGAAATGGTGCAGATTCAACTGCGATCCTGCAAATCCGGATAAATTCTGCTGGGAATGCGAGGAGCGTCTGAAAAATAATGAGATTGAGATTGAAAAGCGCATGATGCGGGTGATCGACCTTCCGGTTGGTGCGACCGAGGACCGGGTAGTCGGAAGTCTTGATATCGAAAAAGCAATAAAACATGGTTTACAGTCGTTTGAGCCGGGGATACTTGCAGAGGCGAATCGGGGAATCCTGTATGTGGATGAGATCAATCTTCTTGACGATTATGTGGTTGATGCACTGCTCGATGCCGCAGCAATGGGCATCAACACGGTCGAACGGGAAGGCGTCAGTGTCAGCCATCCAGCTCAGTTCATCATCGTCGGAAGCATGAATCCTGAGGAGGGTGAACTGCGCCCGCAACTCCTTGATCGGATCGCACTACAGGTCGAGGTCGAGGGTATTCCTGATATCGAGCAGCGCATAGAGATCGTTACCAGACAGAACGAGTTCTTGAGAGACCCGCTCGCATTCAGGCAGTCATACGCGGGGGATCAGGAGCGTCTCATGTCAAGAATCGTGCAGGCACAGCGCCTGCTACCAGGAATCACGATGCCGCATGAATATCTGCGTACCATCGCACGGATCTGTATCGAGTTCAAGGTGGATGGGCATCGGGCTGATATCATGATCGACAGGACAGCACGGACGAATGCTGCGTATGAGGGAAGGGAGCGTGTGATCGAGGATGATATCATCGAGGCAGCAGAACTGGTACTTCCGCACAGGATGAGAAAGCGACCGTTCGAGGAGGAAGAGTTCAGTATCGACCGGCTGAGGGATATTGTGAGGGAGTAGGATTTGATTGCGATGGTATCTCTTGCCGCGTGAGGGTTCTGGTCACAATTCTTATTGCTCACCGAGCACACCCTTCGTGCTCGGAATATCCGACCCTTCGATCGCAGCAGATTTGCGCAGCGCAATTCCGAATGCCTTGAAGATCGCCTCAATCTTATGATGATCGTTCATTCCCTGCGCTGAGATATGTGCATTGATGCCGGCGTTAACGATCAGCGAGTAAAAGAAATGCGACACCATCTGGGTTGTGAGATCACCAACCACTCTCGAGGAAAAATCAGCATCAAACACCAGATAACTCCTTCCGCTCAGATCGATAGCCACGCTCGCAATCGCCTCATCCATGGGCACTCTGACATCAGCAAACCGTGCAATCCCTGCACGGCGCCCAAGCGACTCTGATATCGCCTGACCCAGAGTGATGCCAACATCCTCGACTATATGGTGGTCACCAAGTTCAAGATCGCCTGTTGCATGAATGGCAAGATTGAATCGCCCGTGTCTCGTGAACGAATCGAGCACATGATTGAGAAACGCAACACTGGTATCGATATCTGATGTGCCGGTTCCCTCGATTACAAACCTCACATCAATGTCTGTTTCATGGGTGCTTCGATGAATGGTCGCTTTTCGCATGTTAATTACCG
>PIXW01000158.1 GCA_003601535.1 ANME-2 cluster archaeon | reverse complement strand
GGTACTATCAGATAAATGGAAACTTGTATGACAGCTATGGTGACTACATCGAAGGGAAAAGCAACTACACATATCTGAGTACTGGAGATCAGACTGTGCAACTCGATTTCGATGGAATTGCGATCAGACAAAACGAAATTAACGGAACATACAACCTCAGATACCTTTATCTGTACGATGATGACTGGAATCAGCTTGATTACATATACGATGCATACACCACATCGTATTACAACTACACCGAGTTCGAAGAACCAAGACCTGATGCGTATGAACCAGACGATGATTATTCATTGGCAAACTATATTTCCGTTGATGGTACCAAGCAAACTCATAATGTCCATATTCCAGGTGATCACGACTGGCTTAAGTTTAATGCAACGAGTGATGAGTCTTATACCATCGAAACCTCTGATCTTGGGGATGAATCCGACACATACTTGTATCTTTATGCTACCGATGGAACTACGGAGATAGATCACGACGATGATGGTGGCACTGGTTTGGCATCAAAAATAGTTTGGGACTGCAGCATTTCCGGCACATATTACGTGATGATTCGACATTGTAGTTCATCGGCATTCGGTCTTGAAACGAAATACAACATCTCTGTAACAGTAAACGAAGCACCAACAATCACATTTGTCCCACCAACGCCCGCCAACAACTCAGAAGTAACTGTGGATTACGTGTTTGTGAAGGTAACCTTAAATGAGAACGGAAATACAGCGATATTGAACTGGAACGGTGTGAATGAAACAATGTTTGGTGCTGAAATGAACTTCTATTTGAACAAAACGGGTTTGTCAAACGGAAATTACACTTTCAAGGTGTATGCAAGTGATACCTCTAACAATTGGAATGTCTCTGAGACAAGGACGGTTAGGGTAACACTGCCAGATGACACAGTCACCAGAGATCTACCAGACAGCGCAAGTGCTGGTGCAACGGTCACCGTTAACCTTACGGTTGATGTCGAGTCCGGTGCAACATTCTACGCCATCGACGAGACCGTACCAACCGGATGGACTGTCACAAGTGCTACAAGCGGAGGAGATTACACCGCTGAAGCAGGGCATGTTAAGTGGGTTGTGACCAGTGGAGCAGCTGACACCGTGTATTCGTACACCGTTTTGGTTCCGGCAGATGCATCAGGCACGTACACGTTTGATGGCATCTACATGTTCGAAGGCATGACCGCTGAAGCAACCATTCTCGGCGACGTCAATGTGACAGTAGCAGTACCCGTCCTGACAACTATAATTGTCGATCCTGCAGTTCTAAGTATTGATGTAGGTGGTACACAGATCTTCACTACAACGACACTAGATCAGTATGGTGATGCAATATCTACAACTGTAACTTGGGACAGCAGCAACACTGCTGTCGGTACCATCGATGCGAACACAGGCGTATTCACGGCTGTAGCAGCAGGTACGACCACTGTGATTGCAACAAGTGGCAGTGTGAACGGAACTGCGGCGGTGGCAGTGAGCGAGGCGAACATGACCGTATCTGCAACGCCTGAGACCATCAACGTCTCGGAGGCGACCGACATCACGATCAATGTCACCGATGCGAGCACGGGTGCAGCGATCGATGACGCAAGTGTGACGCTTGAATTCGGCCGTAGCGTGATTGCAAGTGGCACAACCGTTGGCGGAGAATATACTGCTGCAGGCGTGAACGTGACCGAGACTGGTACGATCAACGTGAGTGTGACCGCGAGCGGGTACAATGCTGGCAGCGCAACGGTGACGGTGGGCGAAGAAACTCTAATCGACCACTATGATGCCGATAACAGTGGAGACATCAGTAAGGATGAAGCCATCACAGCAATTGCGGACTACTTCGATGACAAGATAACGAAGGATGAGGCACTCGAAGTTATAACGGCGTATTTCGGATAGAAGAATAATATAGATATGACTATAGATATAGGAGGAACATAAATGAAAAGTAAAACGATGTCATCGATTATAACGATGGCGATAATGTTGTTCGTGTTTGCGGCAACAATCGGATCGGCGGCGGCTGTTCCGAGTGCAACCAGAACACTCCCGGCATCGGTAGCGCCGAGCGCAGACTTCCAAGTAACGATCGATTACTCGGATATCGGTAGCATGGGTCAAGTAAATGAGACACTCCCGGATGGATTCACTTATGTGAATTCTTCGTTATCACCGAGTGCAGTGGCTACTGGTGACAATTGGGTGAAATTCACACTGCTTGGCGGTTCGAGTTTCACATACTATGTAACAGCGTCAGATGTTGCAGGCACACATACGTTCTCTGGGACTATCAAGGATGAGGATAAGAATACTGCTGTGGTAGGCGGCGATACCGAACTGACGGTCGGCGGCACAGGTGCACCAGCCGGCATCGTCATCAACGAATTCATGGCGAACCCAAGTTCTGGCAGCGAATGGGTTGAACTCTACAACAAAGAAACAATCGCTGTAGACATCAGTGGATGGAAGGTCGATGACATAGAGGGCGGCTCAAGCCCGACCACGATTCCCGCTGACACAACAATTGCTGCCGGTGGATTCTACGTGGTCAATGTATCTGGTCTTAACAACGGTGAAGATACCGTCAGACTGCTGGATGATACAGGTACTCTGGTGGACAGCCATGCCTACACGTCCAGCACTGCTGGAGTATCTGAAGGCAGGACACCCGATGGCGCAGACACATGGACAACTTTCACAACGCCCACGCCTGGCGCGTCGAATGGAGCAGGCGTTGTTAACCAGCCCCCAACCGCGGTCATCGCATCCCCAACCGACGGCGGCACGTATCACGAAGGCACTGAAGTATCCTTTCTTTCAACGGGTTCTACGGATCCTGACGGAACTATTGTCTCGTATAACTGGACATTCGGTGACGGTAACACAAGCACGTTAGCAAACACGACCCACATATACGCAACTGCTGACACATACACCGTAACGCTCACGGTAACCGATGACGACGGCGCAACCAACAGTACGACTGTGACGGTCACAGTGTCACCGGCGATCGTTCAGATCAACAGCTGGACCCTACCTTCCACAGGCACTCGTGGCACAAGCATCAGCGCAACCGTGACCATCGAGAACACAGGTACTGAAACCATCTGGTTTGTTGTCTCGATATCAGGTACACAGGACACAACAGGCTATCCAATCGTGAGTACTGGAACGGTTCGATTGGATGCTGGCGAGTCAGTCGATGCGCCGGTTATGATTACAGTACCCGGTTCTGCAGATACAGGAAGTTACACACTGACTCCAGTGGTTTACAAACTGGATGACTACCCAGCAGGAGATCCGCAAGCAATCGGTTCAGGAAAATCGGTAACGATTTCCTGAAACCTTTATTTTTTAGGAGGGGAAATAATGAACCGAATACACAAACTTGCGATTCCTGTACTGTTGCTGATGATGTGCGCAGCACTATCTGGTGCAAGCGCACAATCGATAGCGATCGAAACAGGGGATGGAGGAAGTCTTCCAGGTAGCATCCCTGTTGGCGAGACCTTTACGGTGCTGATCACCGAGGACGGCAGTCCTGTTGGTGCTGGTACAAACGTGATATTCAGGCTTCCGCATGATACTGGTGATCCGACCTTAGTTCAGACCGATGACGACGGCAAGGCACGATACAAGCCTCTGATAACAGGAACCCTTGGCATCAGGGTGCTGGATGGTACCGTTACAGTGGCAGAAGAGACTGTGAATGTGGTGTCTGAGGTAACAGGAGACACTACCGCCCCAACCATCCGTTCAGTGACACTCAACCCAGCCACTGTGAATGCAACAGGCGAGACGTTCACGGTAACTGTCAACACAACCGATGCTTCCGGTATCGCGAGTGTGACTGCAAATGCAACGACAGGCACAGTGACACTTACGAGCACGGGTGATGACGAATGGGCAGGTACACTCACAGCACCAGGTACAGCTGGCGTCTACACCGTAACTGTTGTGGCGACTGACGCATCATCGAATGCAAACAACGCGACAGACACATCAAAGCAGATATCGGTGATACCACCGTCCAAGGAACAAGAGACGTCCTATGATGTTAACAATACGGCTACTGAAGATGGCAACACTGTAACCATATCCGATAACGATACAATCACAGGAACCAGTCCACTCAATGATACCGTTTCGATAGACTTGGGTGGTGATTATAATCTGGTGATCGAGATCAATGTGAATTCAACAGACAACACAACTGGCACGGTCGCTTCAGTGACACTGGATACCCCTGCAGTTACTGCATCAGGAACAACGTGGGAGCAGAATGAGTCTGCGGATATTGATCTGAACCTGAATGATAGTATATGGACTGGAAGCAATACTCCAAAACTCATCATACAACCATTAAACAACATTGAGGATAAATTGAGTGATGATGCATTGGAGAATGCAACCAGTGCTATACTGGAACTGCATGGCGCAACTACTGCAATGGTAGTGCAGGCTACGCTATCCGGTATCGATGAATCAGATGTCAAATCACTGCCAATCGAGATGACTGTGGATGCCGACTGGTACAACAGCCAAGACAAGGTCTATCTATTCAAGTTCGATGAAAATGGAGTTGAGAAGCAGCGTCAGCTTCCGAATAGTGTTTCCCACAATGAGACGAGTGGCACCTACACCCTCTCTTTCGAGATGAATGGGTTCTCAATCTTCGCACTCGTGGGCACCAAGACAACAACAACAACATCCCATCATGGCGGTGGCGGTGGTGGTAGCGGCACATATCCACCAGGATGGGACACAACTCCGGCAGTGACAGCAACTGCGGCACATGGAGCGACGCCAGGAGCGACACATAAAGTGACGCCACCAGCAGGAGAAGCGGTGACGAAACCGACGACGAAACCCGCGGCGGCGGAAAAGGCTACACCAGCGGGAGCAGAAGAGACG
>PIXW01000157.1 GCA_003601535.1 ANME-2 cluster archaeon | reverse complement strand
TATCTGCTTGGAAGCGTCTCGATGAAGAAGCCTCTCAGGATCAGGAAGTGGGAGTTCGCTCTTCCGCCTGCCAGGCTCTTTCCTGCCCAGATCGTAATCTCTTCCCTTGACTGGGCGCTCGCAGCCAGCGTCCTCTACGTCCTGTTCCCATCCACGAAAATCCCTTCATTTCCGGTATTCATCGCAATCTTCCTGCTTGCCCAATCGGCAGGGCTGGCAAGCCATGTCCCTGGCGGGATCGGGGTCTTTGAGTCCGTGGTTCTCGTGCTCCTCTCATCCAGCCTACCGGCACCCATGATCATCGGAACGCTTCTGGTTTACCGGGTGATGTACTACCTCCTGCCGCTCGCCATAGCTCTGCTGCTCTTCGGAGCGCATGAAGTGATCCGGAATAGGGAGGGGGTCAAGCAGGTTACCCGCATCTTCGGGCAGTGGATTCCATGGCTGGTTCCTACCGTACTTGCCTTTGCAACCTTTGCGAGCGGTGCGATTCTGCTCCTCTCCGGGGCAACGCCCGCGGTGCCATGGCGTCTCGAATGGCTCAACAGTTTTTTACCTCTGCCGGTAATCGAGATCTCCCACTTTCTCGGAAGCATAGCCGGAATGGGACTCCTCCTCCTTGCGCGGGGTATACAGCGCAGACTTCGCGACGCTTACATTCTTACTCTGTTTCTCACTGGCGCAGGGATCATCTTCTCCCTCTGCAAGGGATTTGATTATGAGGAAGCAATCGCACTGGCGATCATCCTTGGGGCACTTCTGCCATGCAGACGCTATTTCTACAGGAGAGCATTTCTCTTTAGCGGACGCTTCACCCCAGGCTGGATCGTTGCCATCATCATCGTGCTATCAGGTGTAATCTGGCTTGAAATCTTCTCATACAGGCATCTCGAATTTTCGCATGAGCTCTGGTGGCAATTCATCCGGTCAGGTGATGCTCCCAGATCTCTTCGTGCCACCGTCGGGGCAATCAGTATCGCGCTTTGTTATGCTGCTGCCAGATTGCTGCATCCTGCCCAGCCGAAACCCGCGCTTCCTGATCCGGATGACTTGAATCGAGCCAGTGCTGTCGTCAAACGATCACGAAGAACATATCCCAACCTCGCCCTGCTCGGAGACAAGACATTCCTGTGGAGCGAAGATAAGAATGCCTTCATCATGTACGGCATCAAGGGTCGAAGCTGGGTAGCGATGGGAGATCCGGTCGGTCCCGCTGAAGAGAGGACTGAACTCGTCTGGCAGTTCTATGAGATGTGTGAACGTAACGGTGGATGGACGGTCTTTTACGAGGTCGGGCAGGAGAATCTTCACCTCTATCTCGACATCGGACTCACCGTGACAAAAATCGGAGAGGAAGCGCGTGTTCCTCTGAAAACCTTCTCTCTGGAAGGACATGCCCGCAGGAGGCTTCGCTACACCAAACGCCGGCTTGAAAAGGGAGGATGCTCGTTTGAAGTGATCCCGCAGGTGTGCGTCCCGACCCGGCTCCATCGGTTGAAAGAGATATCCGATGCATGGCTTGCACATAAGAACACAAGGGAACATGGATTCTCAACCGGGTTCTTCGACGCCGAATATCTGAAGCGGTTTTCTGTGGCGGTCGTTAAGATGGATGGAAGGATCATCGCATTCGCAAACATCTGGCAGGGAGCCGGGAAGGAGGAACTCTCCGTCGATCTGATGCGATACCTTCCTGATACCCAGCACGGTGTCATGGACTACCTGTTTATAGAGCTCATGCTGTGGGGAAAGCAGAAAGGATACCAGTGGTTCAATCTGGGGATGGCACCACTATCAGGACTTAACAATCACGCTCCTGCGCCACACCGGAGCCGGCTTGGTGCGTTCATCTTCAGTCACGGGGAGCATTTTTACAACTTCCATGGTCTGCGTGAATACAAGGAGAAGTTCGATCCTGAGTGGGAAGCGAAGTACATGGCATATCCGGGCGACCTTGAACTGCCGCGAATCCTTGTCGATCTCGCCTCGCTTATATGACGTCCTGTTGTGGATGCAAGGTCTGCTACCATTCAACAATATCAACACCAAAACTTTAAATATGACCAGGGTCATGTATGACTATGGTCATTATCAATTGAGAGGATGGTAACATGTCTCTACGCGAGAAAAAGAAAATAGAAACGAAAAATAGGATTTTTGAGGTATCAGGAAGACTATTTAAAGAAAAGGGGTTTGAAAATACGACTGTTGATGAGATTGCAAAAGAAGCGGGGATAGCCAAAGGTACATTTTTCAATTATTTCCCGACTAAAGAGGCGCTCCTCCTGTACTTCGGAGAACAAAGGGATGAGCTAATTTATAATCTGATTGAAAATGAAACGAAAAGAAGTATTCCTGCAAAGGAGAAGATAACAAATTTACTGGTCCGTCTGGCAGAAAGCTATGAAAAGGATAGAGAGCTTACAAAACTGTTGATCTTTGAATACCGGAGATATATAGGATATTCTGGTTTGAGACCCGATAACAGTAGAAGCCGCCGCATCATCAAAATTCTCCAGGATTTACTTGAAGAGGGGATGAAAAATAGCGAGGTGAAAAGCCATATTGAGGCAAAGAAAGCAGCCGAAGTTCTAACTGCTATATATGTTCATTCATTGATGATGTGGGTGAACGCCGATGGCGATTTCTCATTTTCCAGTGACATCTCTGGAAAGATAGATCTGTTATTCGAAGGTATCGGTGATTGATGCAATGACTGCAATACAGGTTGAAAATCTGACTAAAAGGTTCAACGGATTTGTTGCTGTTGACAACATTTCATTCAGCATAAACAGCAGTGAAATCTTCGGTTTGCTCGGTCCTAACGGAGCAGGTAAATCGACAACTATGGCAATGCTTTCAACAATGTTGAAGCCAACTTCAGGCAGCGCATCTGTGAATAATTTTGATATATTAAAAAATGAGGATGATGTGAGAAAATCTATCGGTATCGTCTTTCAGGATCCGAGCCTGGATGAGGAGCTGACTGCTTATGAGAATATGGATTTTCACGGGAGGCTTTACCGTGTTCCTAAAAAAATACGGCAGAAAAATATCATAGAACTGTTGAAACTTGTTGAACTGGAAAAGAGAAAAGATAATCTTGTAAAAACATTTTCCGGGGGAATGAGGCGGCGCCTGGAGATAGCAAGGGGACTATTGCACGAACCAAGAGTGCTGTTCCTGGATGAGCCAACTCTCGGTCTTGATTCCCAGACAAGAAACCTCCTCTGGGAGTATATCGAGAAATTGAGCAAGGAGAAAGGCATTACGATAATCCTCACCACCCATTATATGGAAGAAGCGGACAGGCTCTGCGATAGGGTGGCAATAATAGATCAGGGAAAGATAATTGCACTGGATACTCCCGAAAAACTTAAAGAAGGAATTGGCGGGGATGTTATTACAATTAAATCCCCGGACTGTGACCGTCTTTATTCTAAAATTAACACGTTACCATGGGTTACATACGCAGAGCCCCATAACGGTTCTGTTACCATTAGCCTTCAAAACGCAGAAAAACACGTTGCTGAGATTGTTAATCTCGCATCCGGTGATGGAATTGCCATCGATTCCATTTCAATTCACGAGCCCACCCTTGAAGACGTATTTTTACACTTCACAGGCAGGGCTATAAGAGATGAGAAATCCAGCAGCAAAGACCATATACGGATGATGCGCAGTGTGAGGAGAAGATAATAATGGACATTGTGTATACCATCTGGTTAAGGAATATGACACGTTACCTTCGCTCCAAAAGCAGGATTGTCGGCAGTTTGGGAATGCCTCTCTTCTTTTTGGTGGTACTTGGATTCGGTCTGAATTCAACTGTAAGCATTCCCGGCATGGGGCAGGGTTACATAGGATTTATCATTCCTGGCATCATTTCCATGAGTGTCCTGTTCACCTCAGTCTTTTCAGGTATCCAGATAATATGGGATAAGCAATTCGGGTTCTTAAAAGAGACGTTGGTTGCACCTGTCTCGAGATTGGAGATTATGCTGGGACAGACATTTGGCGGAGCCACAAGCGCTGTTCTCCAGGGGCTTATCATACTCGTTCTGTCATTGTTCATTGGTCTGAAAATTACCAGTGTATCCGGATTTTTGATTGCGTTTGCGTTTATGTTGCTAATTGGGCTTTCTTTCACTGCCTTTGGCATCGCCATCGCATCAAGAATGGAGGACATGCAAGGTTTCCAGCTCATCATAAATTTCGTGATATTTCCCATATTCGGACTTTCCGGGGCATTATTCCCTATAGACCGCCTGCCATCCTGGATGAAGGTCCTTACGCTGTTAGACCCGTTGACGTATGGTGTTGAAGGAATACGGTATGGTTTATCTGGAACTTCCCAGATACATCCGGTCTTCAGCTTTGCTGTGCTCACAGGGTTCACAGTGTTTATAGTAGTCATGGGAGCTTATTTATTCAGGAAAATTAATGTGTGATGGTTATGTTTGGAATAGAAGTGGGACATGTTATAGGTGAAGCAAAACTCACATAAGATAGCGTTTATGGGGTGTAGACCGCCATCTTAAGATGAATCAACACCGAGAATTCAATCATGGAACCTGAGATTTCAGTCATCATTCCTGTCTTAAACGAGGCTAACTACCTTGAGGCAACACTTCAATCGATCGCAAACCAGAACACGAATACACCGTATGAACTGATCGTATCAGACAATGGCAGCACAGATGGGAGTCTCGATATCGCAAAGAAATACACTGACCGCGTGCTTTGTTGTGAAGAGCACGGGATCGGGGCAGGCAGACACCTTGGGGCGACGAATGCAAGTGCCAGCAGCAAGTATTTCGTATTCATCGACGCTGACACCGTGGTTCCTGGCTACTACCTTGCTTACGTCTATGACACATTCGAAACCAATCCGAATCTTGTCGCATTCTCAACCGGCTTTGAGTTCTCAGAGCGATCAGAGCAGATAAAACTTGCAGAGACTGTGGCAAACAAGTATTTTCTGATGCGGGACAGATTACTCTCTGTAACACTCCCTGGTTTCAACACCTGTGTGCGGCGGGATGCATACTTTGAGTGCGGAGGCTACCGAAACGTCCTGCTTGAGGATGTGGACTTCAGCAGGAGGATCTGCAAGGTTGGAGAGACAAAATTCTTCCCGCACATAAAGGTCACGAACTCGTCCAGGCGTCTGGAATCGATGGGGCTTCTCGGAACGGTCTACTATTATGCGCAGCTGGATCTGGGCTGGAAACTGGACTCGACATTGATCGACAGACTATCAAGAAAGCTCGGAGTCGCTGACCTGCGATCATACATCGGCATCCGCAAATGACATGGCGCTGACGATCAGTGATCAAAAATTCCATCTCGATGACAGGGATAAGATGCTTATAAGCGGCAGCGTCCATTACTGGAGGCTCGATCATCTGAGATGGGATGCGATACTTGACCGCGTCCGCGAGATGGGTTTTGAGACGATCTGCACATACATACCATGGGCAGTCCATGAGATATCACAGGGAGAGTTCGATTTTGGCGAGATCAACCCTGATTATGATCTCGATTCATTCCTTACGCTCTGCGAGGAGAATGGCATGTATATGCTGCTGCGCCCGGGTCCTCATGTCAACTCTGAGATCACGTACTTTGGGTTTCCAAAGCGGGTTCTGCGTGATCCAGATATCCAATCGATTACCGCCGATGGCACGCCAGTGGTCTTCCCATCTCCACCACGAATGTTTCCTGTGCCAAGTTATGCATCGGAAAAATTTTACCAGGAAGTTGGCATATATTTTGATCATGTCTGTCCGATCATAACAGAACACCTGCATCCACACGGCTGTGTGATCGGGGTTCAGGCAGACAACGAGATGTCCTTCTTCCTGCGCACCCAGCCGTATGACCATGATTACTCAACTGGCGCGATCCGTCTGTATGTAAGGTTTCTGAAAGAAAAATACAGGGACCTTAATCTGTTGAACGAACTCTACCGCACAGATTATGCTTCGTTCGATGAAATACCTCCACCACGTGACTTCAATGCTGAAAACAGGAGCGATCTTCCATATTATCTGGACTGGATCGAGTACAAAGAATATTATTTACAGTACGGGCTTGCACGTATCGCAGCGATGTTAAAGGAGCGTGGTGTTACGACGCTCATCTACCACAACCTTCCTGGGCTATGCGCAAAACCGCCGTACAATCAGATTAAGATGGAAGAGATCGTTGATGTCGTTGGTTTTGACCTCTACTACTACAAAGAGGAGTATCACAAGGTAAAAAGGTGTGTCCAGTATCTGAATGGCACGAGCCGTGCGCCGTTCATAGCAGAGTTTGCATCAGGGTTCGTTGCACTCCCGATCCCTGCCAAACCGATCATGCTCGATGATGCCAGATTCACAACATACACAGCGCTCATGCATGGTTTCTCAGGAATCAATTTTTACATGTTAGTCGAGCGTGAGCGGTGGGTGGGGAGCCCGATCGACCGATCCGGAGGGATCAGAAAGGAGCAGTTCGAATTTTACCAGAGGTTTAACCGGATCCTGAAACGGATAAATTATCAGGAACTGAGGATAAAATGTGAAGGAATCCTGTTAATAAACCGAGATTGTGCCCGTCTCGAACTTGCATCATCGCTTCTCACGCCGATCCCGATTCTTGGCGGCATCACGCCTGAATACTATGTCAGCGAGGACGATCTCGGATTTGATGACATCATCCAGCTTGAATACGGGCGGCAGTGGGATGCGCTCTATTACGGGTTCGGCGCTGCGAAGTACGCTGTTACCCTCGGCGACACCGAACTGCCACTGGAGCGGCTTTCCGGGTACAGGATGGTTGCAGTGCCCACATTCGAGTTTATGAGCAGGGATGTGCAGAAGAAACTGCTCGGCTATGCAAAAGACGGTGGGTGTCTCGTCATTGGACCAAGAGCTCCTGCATTCGATGAAACGATGAACGAATGCGATATTCTCGAAGAGCACCTGTTGGAACCCTGTGAAAGGGTGGATACGGTGACAGTGGACGGCATTGAACTGAAGGACGCCGATATCTTCGATTCGACGGACGCGCTGCTGAGATCTGATCACGGCGTGCTCATCTACCAGCAAACGATCGGGAGCGGCAAAATCATCCAGTTCGGATTCCTCTTTCCGAGAATGACAGAAGATGTTCCTGCTGGAGTCGCCGGAATCATCGACAGAATCGCGACTGCTGCAGGTCTCAGCCGGATCATTCCATGCATTGACCCTGCGATTGATGCGGCAGTGCAGATAGGGGGTGACAGGAAGATCCTCTCTGTGGCAAACACCGGAACTGTCGAGAAAGAGGTTGACATCGGCGGAAGATACGTTGATCTGGACAGCGAAGAACTGGTCGGTCCGGTGATCAGCATTCCAGGGTACACGGTCCGGATTCTTGAGGCAGCATGATCGGTGAGAACATCAGGATCGTGGACTGGGGTATTGAGCAGTGGAATAACTTCTACCATGCCATTTTTCACAGAGGCAAACCAAAGACCGCGATCATTGCCATCCATGCTGATGGAGTGCCAATCAAGATCATACAGACCGGACATGGATCGAGACCCGATCTGAAGGAGCGATTCAAGGAGAGCCACCGGATAAAAGACGTTATCAAAGCGATATACAACGAAGAAGACGTGGATACGGTCTATGCTGTTTCATATCCGGCAATACGGCGTATTTTTGCAGGATTTCAGAGCACAGTTGATTTCGATGCGAATTATATCAAACAGTTATTCTCCTTAAAAGACGCAGTGTCGTGCGAGATAGGGGACGGAATCTGCCAGTATCCAGCCGGTCCGCAATGGCTTACCAGCCTTGAGTATAAGACGGTCAAGAAGATCTTCGCTGCCGCACCCGATAACACGCTTGTCATGCTCACCATCTTCAGCGGGCAGGAGGTCTGGACGAACTGGATCATCGGGATCGAAGGAGGCACGATCAACCTCATAACAACGCTTGATGCGATGAAGCCGAGAATCAATCCAATGACAGACTGGAGGTATGAGTATCACCACATTACAGATCGTGTGAAGAGACAGTTTGGTGTAAAGCCGCTTGCGTTCTTCATGGATCGCGAGACGTTCCGGGACCTGATCGCGAGCAACGAGAAGATGAGATTCTTCAAGGATGCGTTATCCAGACGGAGGATTGTGTCAAAGGCACTGCCACTTAGGTACAGGATTCTGCTGGTTTTGCAGAGGGTGCTCTGGTGGTTGTCCGGTCGTAAAAGCAGGGACCGGAAGGGCGGGAGTTTATGAAATTCATAGCATCAATTGTTGCATTGCCCCATCTTCCAGAATGCTGGTGGGCGGCGGGCTGATAATGCTTAAATGCTCGGATGGTTAGTGGGGAGAGACCAGTGGAGACGGTACATAAGTGAACCGAAAGCTACCAGTTCACAGATACAACGCCCAAGTTCACTGATGTGTGAACACGTTGCCATCAGGTTTGTGGTAATACGCTCACCCCAACCAAGCGTCGAGCAGGCCCGCTCAACATATTCGACACAGCAACACCAGACCACGATCAGCATTCCGCCGAACTACAGTGTTTTTAGATCTATCCTGTGGATGAATCCCTTGATGCAGATGCCGCATCCAACACTTTCGTACAGAGATCCTCACTGATCCATATATCATCACGATATGCAATCTCTCTTAACGCATCTTCAAATTCTTTAAAATTAATTAAATCAGACTTATATGCACTATGCAGAACGCCAAGTGTGCCTTTTACCGCCAAACCTTGATTTCTTGCCTCGATCCGTGCATGCCAATCATCAATCAATACCAGATCGGCATCGATTCTGATAGCCAACTCTATCGTCTCGATTTCGCCTTCATCAATTCTGACATCGAAAATGCTCGCCATCACAGGAGTCGCTTCTTTCACGATTATTATGCCACCGATGAGTAATCTGGCACGAAATGCATCTATACAACCAAATCTGATACCATTTACTATAACCTCTTCATATACTGTTTTTGATATATATACATTGTGATATAATTTTTCGAGAAGATGTAACAGATTGAGTTTGCCGAGTGCGATCAGTGGACCTGCATTGGACACAACCCCACTCATCCAAGTTCCTCTGCGATCATCTCATCATCAAAGAATGGTTTGAACCCACGAGCAGACGCCTGAGCGATCATCTCTCGCAGAGGCAGTCCGGCAATTCTGGATGCACGCCAGATCGATATCTTGCCTTCTTTGAAGATTGCCAGCGCCTCTTCTATTCTCATCTGTTTCGCACCAAGTTCGATTAATCCCTGTATCGCATCCTCATTGATTGTGGGTATTGTTTTCAGGATTTCGTCCGAAACTTTGACTGTTGTGGGCATATTGATTGAAATGTGTTCGTTCCTAATAAATTTGTCGAGAAAAGCAGATATCAAAGTTTCCGGATTCGTCTGATGCATAGAATAATTCGCTTCCATCCTCACTCCAAACCGGAGCGCATTCCCATGCCGTGCTGTTCACAAGTTGGGTTGTTTCAAGAATGGTGATTCCGGCTGCTGCCGATG
>PIXW01000156.1 GCA_003601535.1 ANME-2 cluster archaeon | reverse complement strand
TCGAGGTCGGTTGGGGGTAGTAGGGACATGAGTGAGTTATTCTCCGGTGTTGGGTAAATATGACTTGATTTTGGAGATTAAACTGAGTTTTATCTTGAAGATTTTTGCATCACATCCTATTTTCATAACGATTTAAATCAACCCCCTCTCCTTCATGCTCGTATAACCATCTTTCGATACAATGATATGATCATGGATTTTAATCCCCAGAATCTCTCCTGCCTCAACCAATCGCTTTGTTACCACGATATCCTCGTGGCTGGGCTCAGTATTTCCTGATGGGTGATTATGAACCAGAATGATCGATGCGGCACGTTCCGCAATAGCGTCTGAAAATATCTCTCGCGGATGTACCTGATTTGCGTTCAAAAGTCCCACTGTAACCACCCGTTTTTCGATAACCTCGTTTGCTCCGTTCAATGATATGCAGACAAAATGTTCCTGATTTTTATCGCGGATCTCCATCACAAAGGGCAGGACATCTGTTGGGAAGGTGATCTTAACATCCTTTTTTCCAAAGTACCGTCTGGCAAGCTCAAAACTGGCAAGAATCTGAGAAGCCTTCACCGCTCCGATACCATCGACCTCAACAAGTTCTTCAAACCCGACCCTGTCCAGATCATCCTTAAACCGTCTATCGACCTCTGCCGCAACCTGAAGGACATCCTTCCCTCGAACGCCCCTCCCGATCAAGACTGCAAGCAACTCAACATTGGAGAGCGTTGAGACATCTCTTTGTATCAATTTCTCCCGCGGTTTGTCCATGTCCGGGATGTCGGTGATTTTCTTCATCGTATCACTCAATTGAAATCTGATAGAGTCTTTGATCTTCTTTTTCTTGATTTATTCATCTCTTTCAGTTCCGCCCTCTCTTTCCTGATCCTTTCCAGAAGAACGCTCGCAGGCTCGTCACCTGGGTCCTGCGGCACAAGCTCGCCTCGGAATGCTTTTGCGAGGATGGACTGGGTGAGGCGGTTTGCATGGGTGGTTGCAGCGGCGATACGGTGTTCGGCATCATCGGCGGAGTGGAAGAGGGTTTCGACACGGCGGACGATTTCGTGTTGTTCGGGAAGGGGAGGGATTTGAATTTTTATGAACTCGTTATCTCTCGCTGAAGGTGGGCTATCACCATACGTAACAATCGAATCAATGAAAGATTGTCTACAAACTGCATGGAATAGATAATGAGAATCTATACTGTTTTCTGGTTTAAGAGGATAAAAAGCAGTTGAAGCAATGGAACTATCTAAATCTTCTGGGATTAAAGCAATATTTTTTAGATACGGCCTCACTAAAGAAATAATCACATCTCCGCTGTTTACCAATCGCTTTGCTCGACTCGGTGCTTTTTTATTATTTAAACGCCTCGGTTTGACGATAGTTTGAATCTCATTATCAATGGCTTCTATATCAAGGTAAATAAACCGCCCTGGACCATTTTTCTTTGGATCTTTTGTTATTTTTGGTTTGTATATTTCAGATAATGCTGCCCAAACCCATCCCTCTGGCAACTCATACGCCCCCACAATCTCTTTTTTGGGGGCTGGTTCAGCCATCGGTACCTCCCTTTATTAGGCTCATGTACAGAACTACATCACTTACTACATCACTTACTACATCACTTACTACATCACTTACTACGTCACATCTGCTTTCTGACTCAGTCACCTCTCCCAACAACATCCCAAACACTCCCTGATGGATATCCTGCCGGGTCATCGATGACCCCCTTCCTTCTTCAAAGACGCAAGAAACCCTTCCCCTTTCCGGGTCAGGACATATTTGCCTGTTTTCGGAGCTCCCTCAAACAATATCAGTTCTTTCTTCACGAGATTAGCCAGATGTCTTTGAGCGGTGGCATAGGAAAGATGAAGCAATCTCTCCACATCCGGACGGCGAACGATCTCACCGTTCTCGATCAACTCTAAGATGCGAAAATCTATATTGCTTACTGTGCCGCCTGCTGCCGCGACTTCCAGATCTCCCTTCTCAGACCTCTTGAAAGTGATCCTGAAGAATCCATTCCATTTAATCTCAGGTTCCTCAAGACCATACTCCTTCATTTCATCCCTCATCCTGCCTATCCCACTCCCTATTCTCTCCACAAGATTAGCACGGTGGAATAGTCCCTGCAGAAACGGATTTCTGGAGATGGATGTCACTCCAAACTCCTCCGGGCGGATCCCTTTCACCAGACCGCCCGGGTTGTGGATGTGAACCCGGTCGTCATAGAACTCCACCATCGTAACCGCACCCTTCTCGAAATAATCCCGGTGAACGACCGAATTGAGTAATGCCTCTCTCAGAGCATCATAAGGCAGTTCAGGTATCTCATCACGCTGCAATTTCTTCCCTGTGATCTCATATCGGAGTGGTATGTAGGTTTTCAACCATTTCATGGCATTATCCACGTTCGTGATGATATCCTCGCCAAAATCCTTGCGATCGATTATGTGAGTCTTGGTCTTCCCTCTGAAACGAACACATGTGATTGCGGCATGAAAATGGAATCGTGTGGGTTCCCTGGCAAACATCAGGACGCCAGCATTCTTCATGAGCAATCTTCCAGCCTGCCGTTGTGCCACACCAAGATTTGTGAGAATCTGCTCGCCAGAGAGGTTTGAGGTGATGCCGCATTGTTGCAGATAGCGGTGAAATCTCTCCTGCGAAAAGTCATCAGGGTACTGGAAATCCATGCAGAACTGCTCATCAAACCGGATCTTTCCTTCATGGGTAAAGTAGTCGATGATCTCATCCCGTCTCAATTTCTGAGTATTGGAACCCGCACGGATGAAGAAACCGTCCTTGCAGGAGTATGGTTTGTCTGTTCCTTCGCTGATCTCTACAATGAGGATGTTTTTCCATTCCTTGAGCGCGATATTCACAGGCGGGTCGCATTTGCGTGCAATGTCATAAACCCGAGATCTGAGCCTGTTGGTAATGTCAACTCCTTTTATACTGCCATCGTCAGATATGCCGACGAATACACGTCCGCCCGATGAATTGGCAAAGGCAACCATCTCCCTGGCAAGCGAATCGGATACCGATTCTTTGAACTCAATCAGGTATCCCTCGCCTTCATCGAGAATCAATTCCATTTCTTTCATCAGTCAACCCTGGATTCGTCGTTATTCTCATTGAGATGAAATAATACTTCCTGAAGCCCGTTGATGGCTGCTTCAAGATGAGTGATTGCTTCTCCTGCCAGTTCGTCTGGTTCAGGCAGATCATCCGCATCCTCCAGCATGTCCAGTGACTCCAGACCGGTCTCCGTGTCAATCAGACCAACCGTCTCCCCTTCTCTCAAAAATACCCCGTTTATTCTCACATCAGATTTGATGCGGACAGCATTCCAATCAACGAGATAGCCCTCTCTCACTGCTCGTTCATATTCGTACCTGAAAACGATCTCCTTAAAATAAGCGGTAGTGTGTTCCGCAGGGGTGGCTGTGAGACCTATTTTTATCGCATCAAAATATTCAAGAACTTCACGACATTTACTGATCTCTCGGGTAGTATACCCAATTTTTTGGCTTCGGCAATTTCGAGTTTGCCGTTCTGTTTCATCTGGCATATTGATCAGATCTATTTTCAATTCTTTACACCTTTGTGATGAATTATCTCATAAGCCACATTTTTACTTTCCACACAATTTCTGACCAGCCTCTCCCTACTTGATAAATTCACTGTCTTTCCGGTCTTCACCTCAACGAAGACCACCTTCCTCATCTCG
>PIXW01000155.1 GCA_003601535.1 ANME-2 cluster archaeon | reverse complement strand
GTCCAGTTAATCGTCTGTTATTTGAGCGGAACTATCCATATATGTCCTCACAGCAGCGGTTATGGCTGCAACCTTCCTGTCATCCACACCCAATGCGGAAGCAAGGGTCGCTCCCTTCTCTTTCTCCTGTTCAACCACATCCGCAACCTGTTCTGATATGCCGAAGTCGTCTATGAAGTGCGTTGAGAGTTCGGCTCTCATAAAGTGCGGATTTCTGAGTACTGCCTTGTGGAAGGGAATGTTTGTTGTGACGCCGACAATGATATATTCGTACAGTGCCCGGCGCATCCGTTCTATGGCTTCGACCCTCTGTTCGCCCCACGATATCAGTTTGGATACCATCGAGTCATAGAACGGGGAGATCGTGTAGCCGGTATGCACACCGCTATCCACCCGTATCCCGGGACCTCCTGGTGACCGGTACCTGGTGATTCTTCCAGGAGACGGCGCAAAATCATTCAGAGGGTCTTCTGCGTTGATCCTGCACTCAATCGCCCATCCATTGATGCCGATATCATCCTGTTCCATCACCAGCCTCTCGCCTGCTGCGATCGCTATCTGTTTTCTGACGATGTCCACTCCTGTCACCATCTCGGTTATGGGATGCTCCACCTGCAGTCTCGTATTCATCTCAAGGAAATAGAAATCCCCATCAGAGTATATGAACTCCACAGTGCCTGCATTGGTGTAATCGATCGCCTCTGTCGCTCTGACTGCCGCTGCACCCATCTCCTCTCTGAGTTCACCAGTCATGACAGGTGATGGTGATTCCTCGATTAATTTCTGGTGGCGCCGCTGTATCGAGCATTCCCTCTCATTCAGATGGATCGTGTTGTGATGCGAATCTGCAAGAACCTGAAATTCGATATGCCTTGGCTGGTGCAGATATTTCTCCATGAAGATGGTGGGATCACCAAACGTCGATTTAGCCACTGCCCTTGTAGAATGAATGGCATCTGCGAGTTCGGAATCATTGTATGCTACCTTCATACCGATCCCACCACCGCCTGCCGATGCCTTCACGATGACCGGGTATCCGAGTCCCTGCGCAGCATCGATCGCAGATTCCGGATCTTCGATCTCAGCAGAAATTCCTGGCACAACAGGAACTTTCGCCTTCTCCATCGTCTTTCTGGCGGTTATCTTGCTTCCGGCAGATTCTATGGAATCGCTGGACGGTCCGATGAACACGATACCCATCCGTTCACACTCTCTCGCAAAGTCCGGATTTTCAGCAAGGAATCCGTATCCAGGATGAACCGCCTCTGCGCCGGTCTCTTCTGCGATATCGAGAATCCTGTCGATCCTGAGATAACTCTGGCTTGCTGGCGGAAGCCCGATGTAATGCGCTTCATCAGCATATTTTGCGAATAATGCGTTACTGTCTGCCTCCGAATAGACGGCAACAGTCGTTATATCCATCTCTCTACATGCTCGCATCACCCTTATGGCTATCTCGCCTCTGTTTGCGACCAGTATCTTATTAAACACCGAAAAACACCCCGTTACCTCAATAAACCGACATGATAACAGTCCCCGCGCTTATGGTATCTCCTTCAGAGACAAAGATATCACGGACGATTCCGCTGTTCGGAGCATGGATATTATTCTCCATCTTCATAGCCTCGATCACTGCAACGACATCTCCGTCCTTTACCGCATCTCCCTTCTTTACCTTCAGCCCGAGAACCATCCCATGCATATTGCTTCTTATCCCACCTTCGACAGATTCAGGAGGCTTCTTCTCCTCGATTGTCGTCTCACCTGCCGGATTAACCTTCACATGGAATGTCTCGCCATCAACAACCACCTTGAACTCATTATATACTATCCCTGCCCGGACCGGAACCGCTTCTGCGACCGATTTCAATTCCTCTTCGACCATCTCGCCTCTCAGGAACTTCGGAGCGATCTGCGGATACAGAGTATAAGTCAGAATATCCTCCTCTTTCTTGATGATACCAAGCTCTTCCGCTTCTTCTGTCCGTTTCACAAGTTCGGGTTCGAGCAGGTCTGCGGGTCTGCACGTTATGGCGCAATCGTCGCCCAGCACCTTTGATAGCAGCCAATCAGCGATTGGTGCAGGAGGTTTTCCATATATCCCTTTCACATAATCCCGCACCTCCTTTGGTATGACCTTGTACCGCTCGCCCATCAGGACGTTTAAGACTGCCTGCGTGCCCACGATCTGACTGGTTGGTGTGACCAGAGGCGGATACCCAAGGTCTTTTCTGACCTCTGGCATCTCCTTTAGCACATCATCGTACCTGTCCATGGCATTCTGTTCCTTTAACTGGGATACCAGGTTGGAGAGCATCCCTCCTGGTATCTGGTGGATCAAAACGCTGGTGTCGATCTGCTCGGATACCGGGTCAAGGATGCTCCGGTATTTTTCTTTTATCTGAGCGAAATACTCTTTTATCTCTGTCAGAAGAGCGAGATTGAGACCTGTGCTGTATGGTGTTCTGTTGAGTGCGGCAACGACCGTCTCTGTCGCCGGCTGGGATGCGCCGCCTGCAAACGGGGAGAATGATGTATCCAGAATATCAACTCCAGCCGGACATGCAGCCATGTAACTCATCGGCGCCATTCCGCTGGTGCTGTGTGAGTGCAGGTCAACTGGCAGCCCAACCTCCTTCTTGAGCGCCCTGACGAGATCATAAGCATCACGCGGCGAGATTAAACCTGCCATATCCTTTATGCATAGAGAATCACACTCGAGCGATGCCAGTTCCCTTGCAAACGCAACAAAAGCCTCTATCGTATGCACAGGACTGATCGTGTAACTGATCGTGCCCTGAACATGAGATCCCAATCTCTTTGCTGTTCTGATGGGAACCTCCATGTTTCTGATGTCGTTTACGGCATCGAATATCCTGAATATATCAATGCCGTTTTCTGCTGATTTTTCAACGAATTTTATCACGATATCGTCGGAATAATGCCGGTATCCTACAAGGTTCTGCCCTCGAAGTAGCATCTGAAGAGGTGTCGTTGTGATCGCCTCTTTCAAACGTTTCAACCGATCCCACGGATCTTCGTTCAAAAACCGGATGCAGACATCAAAGGTCGCTCCGCCCCACACCTCAAGTGAGAAGAAGCCGGCGCTGTCCAGCTTCTCTGCGATTGGGAGCATGTCATCGGTTCGCATTCTGGTTGCAATCAGGGATTGATGCGCATCCCGGAACGTGGTATCGGTTATTGCTACTCGTGTCATTATATTATCTTATAACATCGACACCGCCCTATTAAAAATTTTGTGAGGTAAAAGCCATCAGGTATACCTTTATGGTTTCTTATGCTGCTATACCATAGCGAGGAAATACCATGAAGAAGATATTGTTATATATTCTGATACTGTCCCTTGTGCCTCAAGCTGCTGGTTTTGCGCAGTATGCAGCACACGATCTGATTATATCCGGATATCTGGTCGAACTGGACTACCATAGCAATGATGAGACTGCAATGGTGAAGGAGACCATCGTATTCAGCAACATAAAGGATACAAACTACTTAGAGGATGTGCGCATCGCAATTCCCGAGAGTGCAGAGGTCATGCACGTAATGAGGATGGGGCATGAGACCAATGCCAGCTCGGCTATGGTCGACTATCACCGAAACGGAGAGATTCTGCGCTGGAATGCGACGCTTGCGCCGGGCGGAATGGCGATGTACTCTGTAACGTATACCGTGCCAATCACCAAATCAGGAGAGTTTGTAAAGAAACTCGTTTATCCGGCGGTTGTGAATTATCCGATCGCTTCGTTCAGATTGAAGGTTAATACAGACGACCATGTCAAATTTACGGATGAGGCCGGAAACGTGCTAGAACCTGACAAAACAGAGACCGGAGATGATGGCGTTCTTTATTCATGGACGAATCAGGTGATATTCCATGAATTGCACATCAAACTGTCGCAGCCATCGTCCATGGACAAATGGATTGTAGGCGCAGTCCTTGCGCTGGTTATCCTCTCTGCACTGCTGTATCCGATACTTCATGTCAGAAATAACAAGATGAGAGAGAAGGACGGTGGCGCAGATCTCTCATGTGCATCGTGCGCTTCTCGTTCTGTCTGCGAGAACGAAGAGAAGAAATCAGGCGATTGGGAGGAGATGGAAGGTATCGTTACAGAGGTTACTCATTCAAAAGAGGATCTGATACGGAAGAAGAAAGCGATTCTTGCTGTTCTGGATAAACTGGAAGCGGATCATGATTCCGGCGAGGTTTCAGACGAGGATTATGCGCGGTTATCATCGAAGTACGAGAAGCAGGCAGTAAAGATCATGAAACAACTGGACCGGATATGAACTCGGGAACAGCGATCATCCCCTCATAGTATGGTTAGTTTTATATATCACTCTCCAAACTCTGTACATGATGAACTTCTTTCTGCAGTGGATGAGAGTTTCATGATAACTGCAGATTTGATAGAGAAAGCAAAGTTATGATGAAAGATAGGATATGCAAACAGCAATCATCCTCTGCGGCGGCAGAAGCGCCAGATTCGGACGTGACAAGGCACTACTGGAGATCGACGGAACGCCGATGATCGCACGGATGATCGAACGTGTATCATCTGCTGTGGATGATATTATCATTGCTGCGCGGGATCGGGCGCAGGGTGAAGATATCGCAGAAGCAATTCCGGATGATGTGCAGATCGTTTACGATTCCGTAGCAGGATACGGACCAATTGCAGGCATTCTTGCTGGATTGAGCGCATCCGGGTCACGGTATTCGATCTGCCTTGCATGTGATCTGCCATACATCAATCCTGATGTCATCGGTGCGCTCTTTGAATGCGCAGAAGAGAATAACAGCGATGCCGCAATCCCGCAGCATCAGAACGGAGCACTCGAACCGCTCCATGCGGTGTACAGCAGAGCGATGATAACAGCATGTCGTGATGCTATGGGGAAGAAGGAGCACACCATCCGTGGAACGATATCGTTACTGGATAGGGTCGTATTCGTGCCGGCAGAATCGCTGCGCAGTTTTGATCCTGATCTGCGCACGTTTCTGAATGTGAATTATCCGGAGGATCTTGGGGCGGTAACATGAAAACATTTCACGGAGCGGCTAAGTTACTCTGGTGCTGGGCTGATTTTAAGCAGGAATCGAAACTTATATATGAAAATGCAGGAAAACAGCATATCCATGAGCAAAGGCGAAACAGAAACGAGAACTTATCTTTTTAGAGTGGTGGTTGAACCGGATGAAGATCGATGGCATGCATACTGCCCGGTCCTTGAAGATAAAGGAGGCGCTACATGGGGATATATCAGAGAAGAAGCATTGAAAAATATAAGAGAAGTAGTTGAAATGATAATGGGAGAACTAATCGAAGACGGAGAACCCATGCCTGAAGCATCGGAAAAAGAAGTTCGGATTTTCTCTGAACCAAGAGTACTGGTAACCGCCTGATGCCGATTGATCGATAACATGACAGACGCAGAGAAAACGCTGCTTGAGATGATAGAGGACCTGTATGACCAGTTCGAGAACGGAACGATCCCGAACATCAGATTATCCACGAGAACAAAGAAGAACATCGAGTACAGCGAGGAGAGCGAGGTCTGGGTATATGGCAACCAGACCAGTTTGCGGAGTGCGAAGACCGTAAAGGGCGCGTACCATCTCTTGAAGATGGCATATTCAATCGAACTGCTCATAAAGGAGCATCTGAGGCAGGACAGAGGATCCACGCTGCGAGAACTCTATTATATATCAGAGAACTGGGATATCGCAAAATTCAAGCAGCAAGGAGAGAGCGATCGATTGATCGAGGATCTTGAGATCGTAACAGCACTCCAGCGCGAGGATTTCCACATCCGCCCAGAGGAGGATGGGGCAACGATCTTCGGACCGCTGACTCTGCTCGAACAGACAAAGCGGGGCGAGCGTCTGATCCACTGCCAGGAGGATGTCGGCGAGAGCGGCTACCAGATACCGTTCAACGCGGACAACATCGTCTTCAAGGATCATGATGCAAAACTCGTTGTTGCAATCGAGACCGGCGGTATGTATGCCAGATTGATCGAGAACGGATTCGACGAGAAGTACAATGCGATTCTGGTGCACCTGAAGGGGCAGCCAGCAAGAAGTACCCGCCGCATGGTAAAACGGATGAGCGAGGAGTTGTCGCTCCCTGTCGCCGTATTCACGGATGGGGATCCATGGAGTTACCGGATCTATGCGAGCGTTGCTTACGGATCGATCAAGAGTGCGCATCTCTCTGAGTATCTTGCAGCACCAAAGGCGATGTTTCTTGGGGTGCAGCCATCTGACATCGTTGAGTACTCGCTCTCCACAGACAAACTGACCGATCAGGATATCGCTGCTCTAAAGAGTGAACTAACAGATCCGAGATTCGATACCGAGTACTGGAAGGAACAGATCAATCTCCAGCTCAAACTCGGGAAGAAATCCGAGCAACAGGCGTTTGCCGGGAAGGGTCTGGATTTCGTGACCGATACTTATCTGCCTGCCCGCCTCTCAGAGATGGGGGTCTTGTAGGTGGGTGACTTCCTCTTTGCTGCAAGATCCGGTCTGGGATTTCTGACCACGATTCCTGTCGGTATCAGCATGGAAGGGCTCGCTGCTCTCGGTAAGCGTCTGTACCTCTTTCCGGTCATCGGATCGGTGATCGGCGTGTTGATGGGGTGCGCCGGTTATCTCTTCGAGTTGTTTCTGCCATCGCAGGTCGCTTCGGTTGTGATCATCGTATCATTGTATTATCTTACCGGAATCAATCATCTCGATGGGCTTGCCGACTTTGGAGACGGGGTTGTGGCACACGGATCACGCGAAAAGAAGATAGGTGCGATGCGCGATGTCTCGCTTGGAATCGGAGGCGTCGTCTTCTGCGCAATTG